>BACX01000860.1 GCA_000333335.1 Sphingomonas-like bacterium B12
GGCATCAGCGCCGCGCTCCATCGAGGCGCGGATCGCGTCGCGGCGGCCATGTTCGGAGGCCGGCGTGTCGGCATAGGCGCGGCGCAGGGCCACGTAGCGCGGGTCGGTCGGCAGCAGGGCGTGCAGATAGTCGGGCAGCGCGCCATCGTTCACCGCATTGGCCAGATCGGCGTCCAGCGTCGCCAGCCGAGCCGGGCTATGTTCGATATGCCAGTCGAAGCGGGACGGATGCTTGATGCGGCCATCGATATAGTCGCTGGCGAGGGCATGGGCGGCGCTGGTCGCGGTCGCCTCGATGTCGCCGACATAGCCCCCGCGGGCCAGGAAGGCGGCAAGCGCCGCGCGCTGATAATCCTTCGGGCGCAACCCCTCGGCACGCGACGCGTCGATGGCGGCGAGCAACTGGTGAAGCGTATCGGAATTCCAATGGGGTTTCGGTGGAGGAGGAGGGGCCTCGGCGGCGACCGGCACCGGCTTCTCCTCGGCGCGCACCAGCAAGATCCCGGCGGCGCCGAGCAGCAGGACGGAGCCGGCCAGGAGCCCCCCGGCGAGTGCGCGCGACATCGACATTCGGACCCCTGTGGGCGGTGCCCCCGCCACCGGCGCGCGGCTCCGATTCTCCGCGCGGCATCCCTTTTAGATCAGTCAGCTTTTGTGTCGACGCGAGGTCTTGGCCTTGGCCTTCTTCGATGACGATTTGGCCGTGGTGTGGCCCGCGCGCGACGATTTCCTGGCCCTTGTGGCGTGATGGGCGGAACCTGATGCCTTCATGCGCGCATGGGCGCGCGCCTTGGGGGCCGCGTGGCGAACGGGGGCGGGGTTGTCGTCGCCTTCGTCGGAGGCGCCTTGCTCGACCGCCGGTTCGACGCGGAGCGCGGGATGGTCGCCGCCCGGCAGCACCGAGGCCACCGTCACCGTCTGCCCCAGCCCGCGTCGGTCGAGCACCGAGAAGCCGGCCTCCAGCAGCGCGGTGGAATCGCGGTTGCGCGCGACGAGGCTGGGCTCACCCAGCACCACCGCGATCAGCCGCCGGTTGCCGCGCTGCGCCGAGGCGGCGACGGTGAAGCCGCTGTCCACCGTATAGCCGGTCTTGATCCCGTCGACGCCGTTGAGCTTGCCGAGCAGGTGGTTGTGGTTGATCATCGTCGATCGCATCCACACGAAATCGCGCTC
>BACX01000859.1 GCA_000333335.1 Sphingomonas-like bacterium B12
GCGACACGATGTATTTCGGATCGTAGAAGGCGACGCCCTGCGCCACTTCCTCGAAACCGCCGGTGTGCGTCATGAGTTGCCGCATGGTGACGGGTCGGCCCTGATAGGCCGGGATCTTGAAATCGAGATACTGGTTGATGTCGCCGTCGAGATCGATCTTGTGCTGCTCGACCATCTGCATGACGGCCGTCCAGGTGAAGAGCTTGGAGATGGATCCTTCCTCGCTGATCGTGATGGCGATCATCGGCGGCGCGGTGCTGACCGCGCTGATGGGGCTGCTCTCCGACTGGGCCGGCACGATCCGCGCCGCGATGCTGGTGCCGGCCGTCTGCTTCCTGATCGTCGCCCTGTTCGCGCGGATGCACCTGCGCGATGGAGAGGAGGTGGCGGCATGATCGACGCGCATGTCCACCTCTGGCGGATCGGGCAGAACGACTGCGCCTGGCCGACGGTACAGGAAGCCGTCATCCATCGCGATTTCGAGATCGCCGAGTTGATCGCCACGCTGGATGTGAACGGCG
>BACX01000858.1 GCA_000333335.1 Sphingomonas-like bacterium B12
GCGGGCGTGCGCCTGCCCTACATCCCGCTGACCGCCAGGCGCGTCACCGGCATCGTCTCGCGCGGCGGATCGATCATGGCGAAATGGTGCCTCGCCCACCACAAGGAGAGCTTCCTCTACGAGCGCTTCGACGAGATCACCGAGATCATGAAGGCCTATGACGTGGCCTATTCGCTGGGCGACGGCCTGCGTCCCGGTTCGATCGCCGACGCCAATGACGAGGCGCAGTTCGCCGAGCTGGCGACGCTGGGCGAGCTAACGAAGAAGGCCTGGGCGCAGGACGTGCAGGTGATGATCGAGGGCCCAGGCCACGTGCCGATGCACAAGATCAAGGCCAATATGGACAAGCAGCTGGAGGCGTGCGGCGAGGCGCCCTTCTACACGCTCGGACCGCTCGTCACCGATATCGCGCCGGGCTACGACCACATCACCAGCGGCATCGGCGCCGCGATGATCGGCTGGTTCGGCACCGCGATGCTCTGCTACGTGACGCCCAAGGAGCATCTGGGGCTTCCCGACCGCGACGACGTGAAGGTCGGCGTCGTCACCTACAAGCTCGCCGCCCACGCCGCCGATCTGGCGAAGGGCCACCCGGCCGCCAAGCTCCGCGACGACGCGCTCAGCCGCGCCCGCTTCGAATTCCGCTGGCGGGACCAGTTCAACCTGTCGCTCGATCCGGAGACGGCGGAATCGTACCACGACCAGACTCTGCCGGCGGAAGGCGCCAAGACCGCGCACTTCTGCTCGATGTGCGGCCCGAAATTCTGCGCGATGAAGATAACGCAGGAGGTGCGCGACTTCGCCGCCAAGCAGAACAGCGAAGCGGACGACTTCCTCGCCGCGACGCCGGTGAGCGAAGGCGAGGCGGAAGCCGGGATGCGCGAGATGAGCCGCGTGTTCAAGGAAACCGGCAGCGAGCTGTATATGGGCACCGGCGGGCGGGAGCATGATTAAGGGGAAACGGAGGGCGTTGCGCGGACCTTGGGGGTTATCGTATCGCCGCTCCGCCCCCGCCTAACGATCCCAAGGAGCATCCCACAGTGAAGCGTCTCGCCGTCTATTGCGGCTCCGCCACCCCGAGCGATCCCCGCTACGTCGCCAGCGCGCGCGAAGTCGGGCGGGCGTTCGCCGAGCGCGGCATCGGCCTCGTCTATGGCGGCGGGCGGCTCGGGTTGATGGGGGCGGTGGCCGATGCCTGTCTGGAGGCAGGCGGCGAGGTGATCGGGGTGATCCCGTCCGCGCTGGTCGATGCCGAGGTCGCGCACAAGGGCTGCACCGAGTTGCATGTCGTCGAGACGATGCACCAGAGGAAGCAGGCCTTCACCGATCTGTCCGACGGCTTCGTCACCATACCAGGCGGCACCGGCACGATGGACGAATTGTGGGAGGCGATGAGCTGGGCGCAGCTCGGCTATCATGGCAAGCCCGTCGGCCTGCTCAACGTCGCGGGCTTCTATGACGGGCTGGTGCAATTCTGGGCGAAGATGGGCGAGACCGGCTTCGTCCGCCCCCAGCACCGGGGCATCCTGATCGCGTCCGACGATCTCGACGATCTGCTGGCGCGGATGGCGGACTACGAACCGCATGCGACGATCTTCGCGATGAAGGCGGAGAATTTGTGATGGCGGACCGCGCGGCGCTGGTCGCGCACGCCCGCCGGACGATCGCGGCGGGATCGAAGAGCTTCGCCGCCGCCGCGCGCCTGTTCGACGGGCGGACCCGCGAGCGCGCGCAACTGCTCTACGCCTGGTGCCGCGCGTGTGACGACATCGCCGACGGGCAGGTGCTGGGCCATGGCGCGAGCGCGGTGCAGGATGCGACCGCGCGTCTCTCGCGGATGCGGACGCTGACCGCGAAGGCGCTGGCGGGCGAGGAGACGGACGACCCCTCCTTCGATTGCCTCGGCGTGGTCGCTGCGGAGACGGGCCTGCCCCACCGCTACGCGCACGATCTGATCGACGGCTTCGCGCTCGACGCGCAGGACTGGCGGCCACGTTCGGAGGCCGACCTGCTGCGCTACTGCTACCATGTCGCCGGCACGGTCGGCTGCATGATGGCGGTGGTGATGGGCGTGGCGCCCGACGACGAGGCGGTGCTGGACCGCGCCTGCGACCTCGGCATCGCCTTCCAACTCGCCAACATCGCGCGCGACATCAGCGAGGATGACGTGATCGACCGCTGCTACCTGCCGGTCGAATGGCTGGTCGAGGTCGATATCCCGCCCGGCGAGCATATGAAGCCGCCCTTCCGGGCACGGCTCGCGGTGCTGGCGCGGCGGCTGTCGGGCATGGCCGAGCGCTACGAGGCCTCGGCGCGGACGGGGACGAAGGCGCTGCCCTTCCGATCGGCCTGGGCGGTGCTGGCGGCGGCGGGCATATACGGCGACATCGCGCGTGAAGTTGCCGCGCGGGGGCCGCGCGCGTGGGATCGGCGCGTCACCACCTCGGGCGCCGACAAGCTCGGCTGGGTGGTCACCGCCGGCTGGCAGGCGATGCGGCGGCGAGGCGTCCCCGATGCGCCGCGCGACGGCCTGTGGACGCGCGGCCCGGCAACGCTTTGAAACACACGGGCGGCCCGCGATCGGGCAGGGAGCGGCGATGCGAATCGCCTCCCTTCTCCCGCTCGCCCTGATCGCCGTCGCCGCGCCGGCCCGCGCCGAGATCGTGCCCGATGCCCATGTCTGGGTGAACCTCACGTCGATGGGTTCGCTGTCGGGCAAGCTCATCTATTTAGCCGAGATCCAGCCCCGCCTCTACGACAATAGCGAGCGGCTCGGGCAGTTGCTGATCCGCCCGGCGATCGGCTGGCAGGTCAGCCCGAGCCTCGCACTCTATCAGGGCTATGCGCATATCGCGCAGCCGGTGAAGGGGGCGCGCGATATCAACGAGGAGCGCAGCTTCCAGCAGGCGACCTGGACGATCGGCAAGGTGGGGCGCGGCACGCTCTCCTCACGCACCCGCTTCGAACAGCGCTGGCGGTCGGACGGGGCCGACGTCGGCTTCCGGCTTCGCGAGATGCTGCGCTACGTTCACCCGCTTCACGCCAGCGGCAAGGGGCCGAAGGCGCTGGTCTATGCCGAGGCTTTCCTCGCCGCCAACGATACCGACTGGGGCGCGCGCAAGGGCTTCGACCAGCTACGCAGTTTCGCCGGCCTCGAAATCCCGGTGAAGGGCCGGACCACGGTCGAGGCCGGCTATCTCAATCAGCGGGTGAACATGACGGGCAGCCGCATCGGCGACAACCACGTCGTCTCGCTCAGCCTGTTCGTCCGGCACTGATCGACGCCGGTTCAGCCGCCGATCGAACCCGGCGCGGCGGCGCCCTGCTGCCAGTTCTTGCCGGCCTGCATATGGTCGACGGTGTTGCGCATCTCGCGCTGATACTGCGCCCATTCCGCGTTGGTGTGGCACGTCTTGGTCGCGCCGAGGCGCGAGCCGGTCACTTCGTTGGTGATGCACACCACCTTGTTCGGGTCTTTCGAACCCTTGCCGATGTCGGCGGCGCCGCGATCGTTGTCGGTCGAGGCGACCTGGGCGGAGGCGGCGGTCACGGTCAGGAGGCCAACGGCTCCCGCGATCAAGAAGCTGCGCATGACTGTTCGATCCTGAAGAAGTCCCCGCGCTGACGCTATGGTGCGCCGCCGAAACGGTCAAGCGCGGGTGCCCGTACGCCCGCACGCTCGCGGCGGCGCAGTTCCGCCTTCAGCGCTTCCGGCCTGGGCGCGACAAGGAAGCCGAAGCTCACGGTGCCATGCTTCGTCTCGACGACGTGATGGAGGCGGTGCGCCTGGACGATGCGCTTCATGTAGGTCGATCGCGGCACGTAGCGGTGGGGCAGGCGCCGGTGCACGATCCAGTCGTGGAAGCCGAAATAGATCGCGCCGTAGGCGGCGATGCCTGCGCCGATCCAGGTGCAGCCCGGCCACCATCCCCAGCGCACTCCGCCGGCCAGCAGCAGGATCGAGGGGCAGGCGAAGATCACCGCATAGAGATCGTTCAGCTCGAACGGGCCGGTGCGCGCACGATGGTGGCTGGCGTGCAGGAACCAGCCCGGCCCGTGCATCACCCAGCGGTGCATCGCGTAAGCGAAGCCTTCCATCGCCGCGACGGTCAGGACGAACAGGATTATGCCGGGTGCCACGCTCACCGTGCAGATATAGGCGGGATCGATGCGTTCAGGAACCGCTCAGCCGCAGGAGCGCTGGACGCAGGGCCATGAAACGCGCCGCCATCCTCTCCCTCGCTCTGCTCGCCGCCGCCTGTTCGACGATCTCGCCCGAGGCGCGGGTGCGCCAGAAGCTGGTCGATGCCGGTGTGCGCCCGGAAATGGCGCAATGCATGGCGGGCAAGCTGGTCCGCAAGCTGAGCTATGATGAACTCCACCAGCTCGGTCGCGTCGCCAAGCTGCCCGGCCAGCATCCCGGCCACATGAGTTTCGACGAGCTGGCCCAGCGGCTGCAGGCGCTGAACGATCCGCACATCGTCAGCGTTGTCACGCGAGTCGGGCTGGGTTGTGCGATCGCGGGCTGATGCCGCGCCTGCGAAATAGCGGGGTTGCCGCGCCTGCCATCGGGGATTAACGCGACCGGCAAACCTTTGGACCAGCGGAGTCGCCTTCCCATGAACATCCACGAATATCAGGCCAAGGAACTGCTCGCGAAGTTCGGTGTCGCGGTGCCTGCGGGCCATGCCGCGCTGAGCGTGGACGAGGCCGTCGCGGCCGCCGGCAAGCTGCCGGGGCCGCTCTACGTGGTGAAGGCGCAGATCCACGCCGGCGGCCGCGGCAAGGGCAAGTTCAAGGAGCTGCCGGCCGAGGCCAAGGGCGGCGTCCGCCTGACCAAGAGCCTCGACGAGGTGAAGGCGGCGGCGACCGAGATGCTCGGCAACACGCTCGTCACGGTGCAGACCGGCGAGCATGGCAAGCAGGTCAACCGCCTCTACGTCACCGACGGCGCCGACATCGACAAGGAATATTACCTGTCGATGCTGGTCGATCGCGCGACCGGCCGCATCGCCATGGTCGTCTCGACCGAGGGCGGCATGGACATCGAGGCGGTCGCCCATGACACGCCCGAGAAGATCCAGACGATCGTGATCGATCCGGCCGAGGGCTTCCAGCCGCATCACGGCCGCGCCGCCGCCTTCGCGCTGAAGCTGACCGGCGACCTCAACAAGCAGTGCGTCAAGCTGGTCGAGCAGCTCTACAACGCCTTCGTCGCCACCGACATGTCGATGCTGGAGATCAACCCGCTGGTGGAAACGAAAGACGGCAAGCTGCTCGTCCTCGACGCCAAGGTGAGCTTCGACTCGAACGCGCTGTTCCGCCACAAGGACATCGTCGAGCTGCGCGACATCACCGAGGAGGATCCGGCCGAGGTCGAAGCCTCCAAGTACGACCTCGCCTACATCAAGCTGGACGGCGACATCGGCTGCATGGTCAACGGTGCCGGCCTCGCCATGGCGACGATGGACATCATCAAGCTGAACGGCATGTTCCCCGCCAACTTCCTCGACGTCGGCGGCGGCGCCACCACCGAGAAGGTGACGGCGGCGTTCAAGATCATCCTCGCCGATCCGGCGGTGAAGGGCATCCTCGTCAACATCTTCGGCGGCATCATGCGCTGCGACATCATCGCCGAGGGCATCGTCACAGCGGCCAAGGAAGTGAACATCCAGGTGCCCCTGGTCGTCCGCCTCGAAGGCACCAATGTCGAGAAGGGCAAGGAGATTCTCGCCAATTCCGGCCTCGCCATCGTGCCCGCCGACGACTTGGGCGATGCCGCCAAGAAGATCGTCGCCGAGGTGAAGCAGGCGGCCTGATCCGCCCCTCTCCTTCGGGGGAGGTTCGCTTTACCTTTACGTCAAGGTAAGGTAGGGGCATCCCCAACAGGAGCCCCTGCCGCCTATTTTGAGAGGAGTGCGAAGGTGAAGATCCTAGTCCCGGTGAAGCGGGTGATCGACTATAACGTGAAGCCGCGTGTGAAGCTGGACGGCACGGGCGTCGATCTGGCGAACGTGAAGATGTCGATGAACCCGTTCGACGAGATCGCCGTCGAGGAAGCCATTCGGCTGAAGGAGAAGGGCGTGGCGACCGAGATCGTCGCCGTATCGATCGGCGTGGCGAAGGCGCAGGAGACGCTGCGCACGGCGCTGGCGATGGGCGCGGACCGCGCGATCCTGGTGCAGACGGACGACGAGGTCGAGCCGCTGGCCGTCGCCAAGATCCTCAAGGCGATCGTCGACGAGGAGCAGCCGGACCTGGTGATCCTCGGCAAGCAGGCGATCGACGACGACAGCAACCAGACCGGCCAGATGCTGGCGGCGCTGACCGGCCGTCCGCAGGGCACCTTCGCCAACAAGCTGGAGGTCGAGGGCGATGCGGCCACCGTCACCCGCGAAGTCGATGGCGGCCTCGAGACGGTGAAGCTGGCGCTCCCCGCGATCATCACCACCGATCTGCGCCTCAACGAGCCGCGCTATGCGTCGCTGCCCAACATCATGAAGGCGAAGAGCAAGCCGCTCGCGAACAAGACCCCGGCCGATTACGGCGTGGACACCGCCGCCCGCCTGCAGACCCTCAAGGTTTCCGAGCCGCCGAAGCGTTCGGCGGGCGTGAAGGTGGCCGACGTGGATGAACTGGTCGCGAAGCTGAAGAGCATGGGAGTGGCGGCATGAAGACGCTGGTTTGGGTCGAGCACGACAGCGGCGCCGTCAAGGACGCCACCCTCTCCGCCGTCACCGCCGCTGCGAAGCTGGGCGAGGTCCATCTCCTCGTCGCCGGCTCCGGCGTGGGCGCCGTCGGTGAGGCCGCCGCCAAGATCGCCGGCGTCGGCAAGGTGCATGTCGCCGACGATGCCGCTTTCGATCATGTCCTGCCGGAAGCGATCGCGCCGCTGGTCGTGGAGCTGATGGGTCACCACGACGCCTTCGTCGCGCCGGCCACCGCCAACGGCAAGAACATCGCGCCGCGCGTCGCAGCCCTGCTCGACGTGATGCAGCTGTCGGACATCCTGTCGGTCGAGGGCGACAACACCTTCACCCGGCCGATCTACGCCGGCAACGCGATCGCGACCGTCAAGTCGTCGGACGCCAAGCTGGTGATCACCGTGCGCGGCACCGCCTTCGAGAAGGCCGCGCGCGAGGGCGGTTCGGGCACGGTCGAGGCCGTGTCGGGCTCGGGCGAGAATGCCGGTTCGTCGTTCGTCGGCGCGGAGATCTCCAAGTCGGAGCGTCCGGAGCTGACCTCCGCCAAGATCATCGTCTCGGGCGGCCGCGCTCTCCAGAACAGCGAGAACTTCCACTCGATCATCGAGCCGCTGGCCGACAAGCTCGGCGCGGGCGTCGGTGCGAGCCGCGCGGCGGTCGATGCGGGCTATGTGCCCAACGACTATCAGGTCGGCCAGACCGGCAAGATCGTGGCGCCGGAAGTCTATATCGCGGTCGGCATCTCGGGCGCGATCCAGCACCTCGCCGGCATGAAGGACAGCAAGACCATCATCGCCATCAACAAGGACGAGGACGCCCCGATCTTCCAGGTCGCGGACATCGGACTCGTCGGCGACCTCTTCAAGGTCGTACCCGAACTCACCGACAAACTCTGATCCGGCCCAAACCGGTCACCAAGGCCCCGCGATGCTCCAGCACCGCGGGGCTTTTCGTTTGCCGAGGCGTTCACTGGCCATGATCACCCGCAACCTTCGCATCACCGGCCGCGTGCAGGGCGTCTTCTACCGGGACTGGTTCGTCGAGCAGGCGCGCGGGATCGGCGTCACCGGCTGGGTGCGCAACCGGGCGGACGGGAGCGTCGAGGCGGTCGTGTCGGGTTCGTCCGAGATGATCGAGGCGATCGTCGCCAAGGCGCATCAGGGATCGCCGGCTGCCCGCGTCGAGGGTGTCGTGGTGAACGAAGTGCCGGAGGGTATCTTCGATCGATTCGAGAAGCGGCCGACGGTCTAGCGGCTCGCCGCCCGCAGCACCGCATAGCCAGCCAGCGCGGACAGTAGCGAACCCGCCAGCACGCCGATCTTCACCTCCTCGATCAGCAGCGGATCGGCGAAGGCGAGGCCGCCGATGAACAGGCTCATCGTGAAGCCGATGCCGGCGAGCAACGCCACGCCGTAAAGCTGCATCCAGCCTGCTCCCTCGGGCTTTTCGGCGAGGCCCAACGCGACCGCTCCTCGCATCGCGCCGAACACGCCGATCTGCTTGCCGAGAAACAGGCCGGCCGCAACCGCCAGCGGCAGCGGCGCCCAGAGCGGCGCGTCGCCGAGCGCTACGCCGGCATTGGCGAAGGCGAAGATCGGCAGGATCGCGTAGCTGACCCAAGGCGACAGCGCGTGCTCCAGCTTAGCGAGCGGACAATCCTCGTCATCGTCACGGTCGCCGAGTGGCACGAACAGGGCGGCGACCACGCCCGCCACCGTCGCGTGGACTCCCGATTTCAGTACCGCCGCCCACAGCAGCAGAGCGAGCGCCGCATAAGGCCACAGCGCGCGGATACCCTTGCGGTTGAGCATCCACAGCAGCACGAGCAGCACCGCCGCAGCGGCCAGTGCGTGCCAGTTCAGCCCGTTCGTATAAGCGAGCGCGATGATCGCCACCGCACCGATATCGTCGACGATCGCCACCGTCGTCAGGAACAGCTTGAGCGAGGCGGGCGCCCTCGATCCGAGCAGCGCCAGCACGCCGATCGCGAAGGCGATGTCGGTCGCCGCCGGGATCGCCCAGCCATGAAGGTAGGCCGGATCGCCCCGGATCACGCCCACATAGACGAGCGCAGGCAGGATCATCCCGGCCGCCGCCGCGATCACCGGCAGGCGGCGCGCGGCGGGGGTGGAGAGATCGCCCGCGACCACCTCGCGCTTCACCTCCAGCCCCACGAACAGGAAGAAGACGGCCATCAGCCCGTCGTTGATCCAGTGCTGGACGCCCATCGGCCCGATCTTCGCGTGCAGCGCATGGTCGTAAGCCGGGCCGAGCGGCGAATTGGCGACGATCAGTGCGAGGGCGGCGGCCGCCATCAGCACCAGCCCCGGCGCGGCCTCGCCCGACAGATGATCGCGCACCGCGAGGAAGGATTTGGTCAGGACGCGGCGGGGCTTGCGAAGCATGGCCCCTTGTGGCGGTTCAATGCCGCCGGTTTCAAGGAAAACCGCTCAGAGCTTCGCGATCGTCGCCATCGCGGCATGGGGGGCGCGGACCTTCGCGCCGCTGATGTAGAAGAGGAAGACGTCGCGCGGTGCTGGTGGCGGCAGGTCGTCCGGCGCGGCGAGGGGGAAGGCATCGCCCGTCTCACCCTTTGCCCAGCCTTTTGCGACATCCACCCAGCCGTCGATCTCGGCGGAAGGATAGCCGGTTGCTTCCTTCTCGCGCGTCATCATCAAGCGGGCGTAGGAGACGGTGCCGCTGGCGTCGCCGATCTGCGGATATTCGTCCGAATGGGTGTGGACGATCGAGACGCCGTGCGCCCTGCACAGCGCGACGAACTCGGGCACGCGGAAGCTCTCGTGCCGCACATCGACGACATGGCTGAGCGCCAGCCCGTCGCGCGACGAAGGCAGCAGTTTCAGGAACGCGCCGAAGTCCTGCCGGTCGAATTTCTTGGTGGTGGCGAACTGCCAGAGGATCGGGCCGAGATGATCGCCGAGCTCGGTGATGCCCTGGCCGACGAAGCGCTCGATCGATTCGCCCGCCTCGGCCAGCACCTTGCGGTTGGTGCAGAAACGCGAGGCCTTGAGGCTGAACACGAAGCCGTCGGGAACGGCTGCCGCCCATTTGGCGAAGGTCGCAGGCTTCTGGCTGGAATAATAGGTGCCGTTCACCTCGATCGCGGTGAGCTTGCCGGCGGCATAATCCAGCTCCTTCGCCTTGGGCCACTTTTCGGGAAAGAAGCTCCCGCGCCAGGGTTCGAAGGTCCAGCCGCCGATGCCGACCCGGATAGTACCCGATGTGCTCATGAGGCCATCCTGCGCGCGCGATCGACGTTCGTCTACAGGTCGCGCCCGGAAACCATCCGCTAAGGATTCTTCGAGACAAGAGTGCGCAGGATCGGACTCGGGCGACGGCACCGGCAGGCGCCATTTCCGGGCCTTCCGGCTCTCGCGGACACAGGATGAAGTCCGCCTCGTGGTTAGGAATTATCAATAATTCGCCGTTAATCCTTGGGCCATCACGGAACGGATGCAAGACCATGAACCATCTCGAAAACATGATGCTGGATCGCCTGAAGCGCGGTCGTGACGAATTTGGCGTCGTCGCCGTCAAGGCGGAGTTCGAGGCGGAGGGCACGCGTCCGGACGAGCTGCTGCGCCTGCTCGACATGGCGCGCCGCGCGGACCTGAAGGTCGCGCTGAAGATCGGTGGCTGCGAGGCGGTGTCCGATCTGCTGGCGAGCCGGCTGTACGGCATCGACTATATCATCGCGCCGATGGTGGAGACGCCCTATGCGCTCTCCAAGTTCATCGACGCCAAGACAAAGACCCACGGCACCAACGAGGACGGCACCCAGTTCCTCTACAATCTCGAAACCGAGACCACGCTGCAGAATCTCGAGGAGATGGTTCCGGTGGCGAAGGGCGGTGTCGACGGCATCGTCTTCGGCCGCGTCGATTTCACCCTGTCTCGCGGTATGCCGCGCGGCGCGATCAACGAGCCTTCGATCACCGATGCGGTGCTGCGCGTGGCGCTGACCTGCGCGCTCAACGATCTGGAGCTGGTGGTCGGCGGTTCGGTGTCGGTGGACGCCATCCCGGCGCTGCGCGCGATCCGTGCGATCCGCCTCGATCGGTTCGAGACGCGCAAGGTGATCTTCTCGGGCGCCGCGCTCGACAGCAACAGGATCGAGGCCGGCATCGCCAACGCGGTGGACTTCGAGCTCGACTGGCTGCGCAACAAGCGCGACTATTACGGCTCGATTTCTCAGGAAGACGCGACCCGCATCGCCATGATGGAAGCGCGCACCCGCGCACCCGTCGCGCTCGTTTCCGCCGCCTAGCCAGCGCCCGCATCATGACGGGGGATGCGTGGCGATGCCTGGTGTTCGGCGCGACCGGCGCGATCGGGGGCACGGTCGTCGATCACGCGACCCGCGCCGGATGGGAGGTGACGGCGGTGACGCGGGGAGAGATTCCCGCAGAGGCCGCCTCCGCCGAATGGCTCCGCTACGATCCGATCGATGATGCGGACGGCGCCGCGCTGGACGGGCTGGCTCCATTCGATGCGGTGTGCTGGGCGCAGGGTGCCAACCTCGCCGATTCGCTCAAGGATTTCGACATGGCCCGCCATGTCGCGCTCTATCAGGCCAATTGCTTGACGGTGATGGCGTCCGCCGCCGCTCTGCTGCGGCGCGGTCTGCTGTCCGCCAAGGGCGCGCGCCTCGCGATCGTCAGCTCGATCTGGCAGGAGCGCGCGCGGCAGGACAAATTTTCCTACGCCGTCACCAAGGCGGCGGTCGGCGGCATAGTCCGCGCGGCGAGCGTCGATCTCGGCGGTGACGGCCACCTCGTCAACGGCGTGCTGCCCGGCGTGCTCGACACGCCGATGACCCGCGCCAACCTGTCGGCGGACCAGATCGCGATGGTGACGGGCAAATCCACGCTCGGCCGCCTGCCTGATCTGGCGACACTGGCCGAGACGATCCTGTTCCTCTGCTCGCCCGCCAACAACAGCATCACCGGCCAATCGATCGCCGTCGATCTGGGAATGTCCAATGCCCACCTCCTTTAGCGTTTCCGCTTCGACCGGCGCCTACGATGTCGCGATCGGGCCGGGTTCGCTCTCCGCCGTGCTGGCCGAGGATCGCGATCAGGTCGTGATCGCCGATGCCTTCTTCGCCGATCGGCTCGCCGCCGCCGGGATCGACGCGATCCTGATCGACGCCAACGAGGAGGCGAAGTCGCTCGATCGCGTCTCGGACCTGATCGTCGCGCTGCGCGAGCGTGGGGCCACGCGCGGCACCCGGCTGGTCGCGATCGGCGGCGGCGTGGTGCAGGATGCGGCCGCCTTCGTCGCCTCGATCTACATGCGCGGGATCGACTGGGTGTACGTGCCCACGACCCTGCTCAGCATGGCGGACAGCTGCATCGGCGGCAAAAGCTCGATCAATGTCGGACGCTTCAAGAATATCGTCGGTACTTTCCACCCGCCGGTGACGGTGCAGGTCGACGCCACGCTGACCGACACGCTCTCCGCCGAGCAGAAGGCGGAAGGGCTGTGCGAGGCGGCCAAGATCTGCCTGTGCCACGGCCCCGATCGCTTCGCCGACTATCTGGCGCTGGCGCCGTCGGCGACATCCGGTGCGGCGACGCTGGAGGCAGTTTCGGAACTGACGCTGCGCACCAAGACCTGGTTCATCGAGATTGACGAGTTCGATCGCGCCGAGCGGCTGCTGCTCAACTTCGGCCACACCTTCGGCCATGCGATCGAGGCGGCGAGCGACTTCGCGGTCAGCCATGGCCTCGCCGTAGGCCTCGGGATGCTCGCCGCGCTGGAACTGGGGCGCCTGCAGGGGCGTGATCCGATGCCGGTCGCGCACGTCGTCGCCTTCGCGGCGCACATCCGCGAATTGCTCGTCACCGTGCCCGATCTCGCCGATCGCCTGTCGGGCGTGACGATCGACGCCGCATTCGCCGCCTTCGAATCGGACAAGAAGCACAGCCGCACCGCCTATGCCGTGATCGTCGTCACGCCCGAGGGGCGCGTCGAGCGCGTGATGCTGCCGCGCGACGCGGCTTCGGTGGCGCTGATCCGGGGCGCCTTCTCCGCCATCCTCGAAGCGCCGGTCGCGGCGCGCGCGGCGGCCTGAGGCACAGCCATGTCCGATCGCCCCGAGATTTCGGTCGTCATTCCCTGCTTCAACGAGGAGGAGAATGTCCGCGCCATCCACGCCGCCGTCGCGGCCGAGCTGGCGCTGCACGCCGCCTCGCACGAGATCATCTTCATCGACAACGGATCGACCGACGCGACGCGCGCCCTGCTGGCCGGGCTGTGCGCGGAGGACCCGGCCGTGCGGGTGATCCTCAACAACCGCAATTACGGCCAGATGCGATCGCCGACCCACGGCATCTACCAGGCGGCAGGGCGGGCGGTGATCGCCATGTGCTGCGATTTCAGAT
>BACX01000857.1 GCA_000333335.1 Sphingomonas-like bacterium B12
CCGCGTCGCGAGCATCCGACTCCCGAGGCCTTCTACACCGCGCTGTTTCGCTTCGCGCGTGCGTGGCAGGCGGAGCTGGCGCCGGGCGTCACCGTCTCGCTGCCCGATCCCGAATGGGCCGACATGGCCAACCACGCCTTCGCCAAGGAGCTGATCGTGCGGCCGGGCGGCACCTGGCCTAAATATGGCGCGGTCGATCGCGACTATTACGGCTCCGAATATGACGGCTTCCAGGACACCTTCACCAGCTCGCTCTATGCGAACCTGCTGTGGGGCCGCTTCGCGCAGGCGCGCGCGGTGCTGGACCAGTATTTCACCGATTTCGTGTTCCCCGACGGCCTCGTCGACATGCGCGGGCCGGAGACGGGGCAATATGGCCTGACGCTGGCGCTGCTCGCCCGCTACCTGCGGCTGACCGGCGATGTGGCGACATTGGGCAAGCATCGCGACAAGATCCGCGCCACCGCCACGCTTCTCGCGGACCTGCATGATGCGAGCCTGAAGCTGCCGGCCAGCGATCGCGGCCATGGCCTGATCCACGGCTGGAGCGAGTCCGACGCCTGCCTCCATCCGGACCCGACATTGTGGTGGAAACCCTATTGGGCGAACTCCGCCTTCGCGGTGCGCGGCTGGCGCGAGATCGCCGGCATCTGGGCCGGCATCGGCGGCAGCGCGGCCGACGCCACCGACTGGACCGACCGCGCGCGCCGCCTCCAGCAGCGGCTGGAACAGGGCATCCGCGCCAACATCCGCCGCGACCTGAAGCCGGCCTATGTCGGCCCGCTGCCCGGCGTCGACGAGACATTCCGGCAGGCGCTCTCCCACGGCACACGCTCTGAACAGGGCTGGCCGCACCGCGCTTATGCCGAGCTGCTGCAGGCCGGCGTTCTGCCGCCCGATCTCGAGGCACTGGTGATCGACTGCGTTCGCGGCCACGGCGGCACGACGCTGGGTGTGGTCGCCAATGTCGGCGCGCCCAATGCGGAGAGCCGCGACATATTGGGCTTCATCTCCTACGGCTATGCCGAGGCGCTGCTCCGGCAGGACCGGATCTCGGAATATCTGCTCTTCCTCTACAGCCACCGCTTCCACGCGCACACGCGCGGCAGCTGGGTGGCGGGCGAGGTGTCCGGCATCACCGGCGACCTCGCGCTCTTCTGCGTCCCCGCGCAGCTCACCATCCCCAAGCTGCTACGCTGGATGCTGGTCTATGAGGATGCCGACGCCGACCGACTCCATCTCGCACGTGCGGTGCCGACGCGCTGGATCTTGTCCGGCAAATCGATCGCCATCGCCGACGCGCCGACCCGCTGGGGGCCGTGCGGCTTCTCCCTGCGGCAGACCGCGCCGGACCGGATCGAGGCGACCGTCCAGATGCCGCCCCGCCCGCCGCGCGAGACGCTGCTGCGCGTGCGCCTGCCTTCGGGGCGCGCCATC
>BACX01000856.1 GCA_000333335.1 Sphingomonas-like bacterium B12
ATTCGAGCTCGGTCCCGGGGATCCTCTAGAGTCGGTCATGTCCAGCACGTCGGCGATCGACTTGCCCTTGAAGGTCACCTCCAGCGTCTCGCGGTTGTAGCGCTTGCCGTGGCACACGTCGCAGGTGACGTACACGTCGGGCAGGAAGTGCATCTCGATCTTGATCAGGCCGTCGCCGCTGCACGCCTCGCAGCGGCCGCCCTTGACGTTGAAGCTGAAGCGGCCGGGCTTGTAGCCGCGCGCCTGGCTTTCCGGCAGGCCGGCGAACCAGTCGCGGATCTGGGTGAAGGCGCCGGTGTAGGTCGCCGGGTTGGAGCGCGGGGTACGGCCGATCGGCGACTGATCGATGTCGATCACCTTGTCGAGATGCTGGAGCCCCTCGATCTTCTCGTGATGCCCGGCCTGGATGCGCGCGCCGTTGAGCGTCCGACTGGCCGAGGCGAACAGCGTGTCGATGGTGAAGGTCGACTTGCCCGATCCCGAGACGCCGGTGATGCAGGTGAAGGTGCCGAGCGGGATCGAGGCGGTGACGTCCTTGAGGTTGTTGGCGCGCGCGCCCTTCACGGTGAGCTGGCGGCCCGATCCGGCGCGGCGGTGCGCCGGGAGGGGGACGCTCCGGCGGCCGGAGAGATAGTCGCCGGTGACGCTGCCCTCGGTGGCGAGGATGTCGGCGAGCGTGCCTTCCGCCACCACTTCGCCGCCATGGACGCCCGCGCCCGGCCCCATGTCGACGACATGGTCGGCGGTGCGGATCGCATCCTCGTCATGCTCGACGACGATCACGGTGTTGCCGAGATCGCGGAGCCGCCGGAGAGTGACGAGCAGCCGGTCGTTGTCGCGCTGGTGGAGGCCGATCGACGGCTCGTCCAGCACGTAGAGCACGCCGGAGAGGCCGGAGCCGATCTGGCTGGCGAGGCGGATGCGCTGGCTCTCGCCGCCGCTGAGCGTGCCGGAGGTGCGATCGAGGTTGAGGTAATCGAGGCCCACGTTATCGAGGAAGCCCAGCCGCTCGACGATCTCCTTGAGGATGCGCTCGGCGATCTGCTTCTGCTGATCGTTGAGGTGCTGCGGCATCTCGCGGAAGAATTTGAGCGCGGGGCCGACGGCGCGGCGGGTGGACATCGAGATGTCCTCGCCGGCGATCTTCACCGCGCGCGCCTCGGGCTTCAGGCGGGCGCCTTCGCACACCTCGCAGGGGCGGGCGGACTGGTACTTGGCCAGCTCCTCGCGCATCCAGGCGCTCTCGGTCTGCAGCATCCGGCGTTCGAGATTGCCGATCACGCCCTCGAACGGCTTCTTGACCTCATAGCTCTTGCGCCCGTCCATGAAGCGCAAGGTGACGGCGCGGCCGCGCGTGCCGTGGAGGATGGTGTCGCGATCCTCCTCGCTGAGCTGGTTCCACGGCGTCGTCAGCTCGAAATCATATTCGCGGGCGAGGCTGGAGAGCACCTGCATATAATAGGGGCTGGGCGGGTTGGACTTCGCCCACGGCACCACGGCGCCCTGCTTGATCGAGAGATTCTCGTTGGGGACGACCAGTTCCGGGTTGAAATAGAGCTTCTCGCCGAGCCCGTCGCAGGCCGGGCAGGCGCCCTGCGGCGCGTTGAAGCTGAACAGGCGCGGCTCGATCTCGGCGATGGTGAAGCCGGATACGGGGCAGGCGAACTTTTCGGAGAAGGTGATGCGCTCGGCCACGCCTTCGGGGAGGGCTAGGGCCTTCATCCTCTGCGCGGTGGCTGCCTCGGCGTCACCGAGCACATCCACATAAGCCAGCCCCTCGGCCAGCTTGAGCGCGGTCTCGAAGCTCTGCGCCAGCCGCGTCTCGATGTCGTCGCGGCGGACGAGGCGATCCACCACGATGTCGATGTCGTGCTTGTATTTCTTGTCGAGGGCGGGGGCCTCCTCGATCTCGTAGACCGTCCCGTCGATGCGGACGCGCTGGAAGCCCTCCTTCTGCCACAGCGCCAGCTCCTTCTTATACTCGCCCTTGCGGCCGCGCACGACCGGGGCGAGCAGCAGGAAGCGCGTGCCCTCGGGCAGCGCCATCACCCGATCGACCATCTGGCTGACCGTCTGCGCGCTGATCGGAAGCCCAGTGGCGGGCGAATAGGGGATGCCGACGCGCGCCCACAGCAGGCGCATGTAATCGTAGATCTCGGTGACGGTGGCGACGGTCGAGCGCGGGTTTCGCGACGTCGTCTTCTGCTCGATCGAGATGGCGGGCGAGAGCCCCTCGATATGATCGACGTCGGGCTTCTGCATCAGCTCGAGGAACTGGCGCGCATAGGCCGACAGCGACTCCACATAGCGCCGCTGCCCCTCGGCATAGATGGTGTCAAAGGCGAGGGAGGATTTCCCCGATCCGGACAGCCCTGTGATGACGATCAGCTTGTCGCGCGGGAGATCGACATCGACCCCCTTGAGATTGTGCTCGCGGGCGCCACGGACGGAGATATGAGTCAGCATGAGGCTGTTTGTTCCAGATTTGTTCGGGTGGGGCAAGGCCGATGGGGATATGGGCGAGCGGCGCGGAGAGTCCAAGGGGCGTCTTGTCCGGAAGGGTGCCCATCCCCACCTGCGCGGCGCGGCGGCGGGGGCCTTCCCCGACACGCCGACACGAAGGGAATCTCCGAACATGGCCAGTCTTTACGCCGTCACCGTGCCCGTCTTCGCGAATATGCTGGGCAATCTCGACCATCTGCTCGGCAAGGCGGCGGCGAGCGGGATCGACGAGAAGGCGCTGATCGAGGGCCGGCTGGCCGAGGATATGCTGCCGCTCACCAAGCAGGTGCAGATCGCCTGCGACACCGCCAAGTTCGCCGCGAAGCGCATCGCCGATGTGGACGCGCCGTCGATGGCCGACGACGAGACGACGATCGCCCAGCTGCGCGAGCGGATCGCCAGGACGGTGGCCTATCTGAATTCGGTCGATGCCGCCGCCTTCGAGGGCCGGGAGGACGCCACCGTCGTGCTCAAGGTGCGCGACAAGGACATGCCGTTCACCGCGCTGAGCTATGCGACCAACTTCGCGCTGCCCAATTTCTATTTCCACGTCGCCACCGCCTACGCGATCCTGCGCATGAAGGGCGTCGCGATCGGCAAGATGGACTATCTGGCCGGAGCCAACGCGCCGGCCTGACGGTCGATAAGCGGGCGGACCGGCCGCGTCAGGCGGTCCGCCCGTCGAAATCGGCGCGATGGCCCTCGATCTGATCGAGATGGGCGCCGGCCCATCGGCCGAGCGCGTGCACCGGCTCGGACATCGATCGGCCGAGGTCGGTCAGCGCATATTCCACCTGCGGCGGCAGCGTCGGATAGACGGTGCGACTGACCATCCCGTCACGTTCCAGAGCGCGCAGCGTGCGCGTCAGCATCTGCTGGCTAATGCCGCCGACGGTGCGCTTGATCTCGTTGAAGCGGCGCGGGCGATCGCGCAGCACCATCACGATCATCACCGTCCACTTGTCCCCGACGAGTGAGAGCACGGTGCTTAGCTTGCGGCACTGGTCGCTGATCTGGTGCGGCGGCGGGGGCGGGGCAGGCATATCCATGTGACCTGGTCCTAAAAATATGCGTTCTTGGCGCGTCCGATACCGTCACATAACTAGTCCTGGTCAATTTTCCAGACCGGAGACGTAGCGTGAAACTTCTGCATCTCGATTCCAGCATCCTCGGCGACAATTCGGCGAGCCGGACCATCTCCGCCGCGATCGTGGAGCGGCTGACGACCGCCGATCCGGCGATCGAGGTCGACTATCGCGATCTCGTCGCCGATCCGGTGGAGCATCTCACCATCGGCAGCTTCATGGCGCTGGCCGAGGGCGAGGAGCTGAAGCAGTTCCTCGAAGCTGACATCGTCGTGATCGGCGCCGGCTTCTACAATTTCACCATCCCGAGCCAGCTGAAGGCGTGGATCGATCGCATCATCGTGAAGGGCCACACCTTCAGCTACAACGAGAATGGCCCCGTCGGTCTCGCCACCGGCAAGCGGGTGATCGTCGGGCTGGCGCGGGGCGGGGTCTACAATGCGGACAGCCCGCGCGCGGGGTTCGAGCATGCCGAAACCCTGATGCGTGGCATGTTCGGGCTGCTCGGCTGCGATGTCGAGGTGATCGTCGCCGAGGGCATCGCGATGGGCGACGAGGCCCGCCGCGTCGCCGTCGAAGGCGCGCTGGCGCAGGCGAAGCGGATCGCGCCGGAGGCGGTCGGCGCGGCGGCTTGATCGGCGCTTGCTGGGAGAGGGCGCTCACGCCGGATGCGTGGACGCCCGCTCCACTTTCCTCGGTTCCGGATCAGCTTTCTGCCTCTGCCGTTGCCATGATGGAGGTATCTCCGCTTAGGACAGAGGCCCGTTCTCCCTAGCCTCCCGCGCATTCGCGGCAGAGGGCGTCGGGTGGGCAACAGGCTGTATTACGGCGACAATCTGGATGTTCTTCGCGAGCATGTCCGCGACGAGAGCGTCGATCTCGTCTATCTGGACCCGCCGTTCAATTCCAACACCGGCTACAATCTGCTGTTCGCCACGGCCGCACCCAGCCGCGTGGAAGCCAGCATTGAGGCGTTCGACGACACCTGGACGTGGGGCGAGGCCTCCCGGAACGCATTGCTGGACATAGACGGCGGCACCAACCGGCAGTTGCAGGTGATGATGCGCGCGATGCACGACGCGCTCGGCGACAGTCCGCTGATGGCCTATCTGGCGATGATGGCGGTGCGGCTGGTCGAGTTGCATCGCGTGCTGAAGGAGACGGGCTCGCTCTATCTGCACTGCGATCCGACCGCGAGCCACTATCTCAAGCTGGTGCTGGACGCGGTGTTCGGAGCGGATCGTTACAAGAACGAAGTCGTCTGGAAGCGGACGAGTGCCCACGGAGACGCTTCGGTGGGTTATGGCGACGTGACCGATACGATCTTCTTTTATGCGAAATCGGATAAGCCGGTCTGGAACCGGCAGTTCGTTCCGCTCGATGAAAAGCATGTTGCGGCAAAATATGCCAGTGTCGACGAAAATGGCAGGCGGTATACGACACGCGATCTGCGTAGTCCCAGTCCCAGGCCTAATCTCACCTACGAATACAAGGGGTATCGCCCGCATCCGAACGGGTGGTCGATCTCGCGTGAACTGATGGCCGAGTATGACCGAAAGGGCCTGTTATATTTCCCAAGATCGGTGGAAGGGCGCATCCGCATGAAGTTGTTCTTGGACGAACGACGTGGCAAGCCGCTTCAAAATCTATGGGACGACATCCCGCCCCTCAATTCCCAAGCCCAGGAACGCCTCGGCTACCCCACACAGAAGCCCCGCGCGCTGCTCGAACGGATCATCGCCGCCTCGTCCAATCCCGGCGACGTTGTGCTCGATCCCTTCTGCGGGTGCGGGACGGCGGTGGATGCCGCGCAGAAGCTCGGGCGGCAGTGGATCGGGATCGACGTCACCCACATCGCGATCGGGATGATCGAGAACCGGATGCGCGAGGGGTATGACGACATCGTGTTCGACACGATCGGCGTGCCGAAGGATCTTGCTTCCGCCGAGCGGCTCGCCGCCGACGATCCGCACCAGTTCCAGCAATGGGTCAGCTGGCAGGTGGGCGGTTATCCGCGCGACAAGAAGGGCGGCGACAAGGGCGTGGATGGCTGGTTCAACTATCTGGCCGAGGGCGCGAGGATCGAGACGGGGGTGATCTCGGTGAAGGCCGGCGACAGCGTCAATCCCACGATGGTGCGCGATCTCGGCCGTGTGATGCAGCGCGACCGGCACCGTTTCGGCCTGTTCATCATGAAAACGCTGCCGACACGCGGGATGCGCGAGGAGGCGGCTTCGCATCCCACGATCGAGACCGAGTTCGGCCGCTTCCCGGCGCTGCAGATCGTCACGCTGGCGGAACTGATGCACGGTCACCGGCCGAAGCTGCCGCCGCTGATCAGCCCGGTGAAGAAAGCGGCGCGGGTGGAGACACGGAAATCGCATCAGCCTGGCGCGCAGGGCAGCCTGCTCTGACGATCCGTGGCCCCGAAACGGGCCCTGACCGCACTCGAGACCATTCGCGAGTTGCGCCCGGCGCCAAGATAGGCGACGGTTTCGCGACCATGGACGACGCACGATCCGACATCCGCTCCGCGCTCGGCCGCAATCTCACCCACGGCATGCTCGATGCGCTCGGCCGCGCGATCGTGACCGGGGGATATGGCGGCAAGGTCTTCCCCACCGAGGCGGACCTCGCCAAGCAATATGCCGTCAGCCGATCGGTGACGCGCGAGGCGGTGAAGATGCTCACCGCCAAGGGGCTGCTCTCCGCGCGGCCCCGGCAGGGCACGATCGTCCAGCCGGAAGGCAGCTGGAACCTGTTCGATTCCGACGTGCTGCGCTGGCTGCTGGAGCGGAAATTCTCGATCGGCCTGCTGCGCCAGTTCAGCGAGCTACGCGTCTCGATCGAGCCGGCGGCGGCCGAGCTTGCGGCGCGTACCGCCACGCCCGAGCGGCTGGCGCTGATCGATGCGGGCTATCGCCGGATGGTCGCGGCCGAAGCCGGCAAGGACGATACGCTGGATGCCGACATCGCCTTTCACGTCGCGGTGCTGGAGGCGTCGGGCAATCCCTTCTACGCGCAGTTCCGCGATGTGGTGGAAACGGCGCTGCGCACCTCGATCCGCTTCACCAACCGCTTCAAGGGCCGCACCGCCAGCCTGCCGGCGCACAAGGCGGGAAGGATGCGATCGAGGCGCGCACCCGGCCGCC
>BACX01000855.1 GCA_000333335.1 Sphingomonas-like bacterium B12
GCTCCGCTCGACGGCGTGCCGCTGGGCGACCAGACCTACGGCAATTTCAACGGCCTTTCGCCGCAGCGCGCGATCATCTCGGAGAATGTCGGCTCGGTCACGCTGGCGTCCGGCGCGGGCGATCTCGGCACCGAATCCTAGCGGGCGTCGGTGAGCACGCCGGACTGGGTGGAGACGCGGCCCTTGCCGGCTTTGCCGAGGCCTTCGTAATGGGCGGAACCGGTGCGGATCATGGCAGTCTCCCGTGTGATGGTCAGGCCCCAACGCCCGAAGCGCGGGACGGTTCGATGCGCCCGTCCCGCGATCCGGTGCGTTGATCCTGCCACGACACTAGCGACAGGAGAAGGCATCGCGATGACGGATGCGAAACCCCCGGCCCACGAAGGCCACGCCAGGACGCACAAGACCGAGGACGATACCCAGAAGAAGGCGCGTCCGCTCAACGCCGTCGGCCAGCCCGAGCCGGAAACCGACGCGCCGGTCGCCGCGCACCCGCATCCCGAGCGCCCGCTTGGGCAACGGCAGGATGGGGCGGGCGCCGGCCCCCGCCGGGAGGATCGCCACGATGCCATCCCCGCCGGATCGACCCACTCTGCCCGGAAGGGGGCCGATCAGGGCGCGCCCGAGGAGCCGGACGCCGCGCATCGCGGCCAGCCAGCCTTGTTCCGTACCGGCGAGGCGAGCGGATCGGGCGCCAGCGCCGGCGGCACCCGCCACGGCGCGCCCGAGGAACCGGCGACCGACAGCGCCGGCGGCGCGGGGCGGGAAGGGCGGCGATCCTGACGCCTCTCCGCCGGATCCGATTGCCCTGAACCGATTTGGCGATTGTGCACTGCGCAATCGTATAACATCAGTTCACATTTGAAATGCTGCGGCGCAATATTAGCTTCGGGGTCACTGAATTGACCCTGGAGACACCCCATGCGCCACGCTCTCTATGCCGCCCTGCTCGCCGCCATCGCCACCCCGGCGCTTGCCGCCCCGCACAGCTTCGATGTCGACGGCCAGCACTACACCTATGTCGCGCACCGCGATGCCAAGGGCGACGTGATGCTGCGCGGCCAGGCCGCCGGTGACGACTTCAACCTGCGCGTTCACGGCAATCGCGTGAACGGCGTGGTCGGCGTCTCGCAGGTCTCGTTCCAGATCCCGGCGAACACCGTCGCGCAGCTGGCCGAGGAGGTTCCCGCCGACGCCGCGGCCGCCCCGGCGACGCTCGCCGCCAACTGATTTCCGCTCGCCCTCACGGGCGGAGCCTGTACCCGCGTAACGCCCCGCGTCGGCCCGTCCGGCGCGGGGTTTTTCGCATCTGCAACGAGGCTTGTTCGCGGGTGCGGCATGGCGGCGGAATGGCTCAGCGCAGCGCCGCCATGCGGACCCGGCCGAACAGGTGGCGCTCCAGCACCGCGAGCTGCGCGCGATTGTGCCTCTCGACCGGGGAGAGCGGCCCCTGCCGCGCCGCATTGGCAGCATCGAGGCGCGCCTGCCACTTAGCCTGTTCGGGATGGCCGTCGGTCGCCTCTTCGGTGCGGGTCTGGAGGCAGGGGCGTTCGGGTGTGGGGATGAAGGGAGGCATAGCCGGGCCTTTCGGGCAGGTGAAATTGACAAGTTTGACAGCCTTCGCCGCTCAATCCGCTCGTTTCGTCGCTCGGCCCGGCGGGGACAATGCCGTGGGCGGCGCGATCGCGTCGAGCAGTTCGGATATGCCCGGCTCGGCACCTTCCACGATCTCCGTGTACCAGCCGCGCTGATCGGGGAGCGGCGCATAGCCGGACGGATTGCGGACGCGCAGCAACTGCATCAGCAGCCGGTCGTTATAGCGCCGCCGCGTGCCGACCAGCTCGCCCCGCCAGAAGACCGGCTCCTCCACCCCCTCGATCGCGCGCTCATAGGCGACGTTGGCGAGGATGTCGGTGGCCGCCGACAGCGCGCGATCCCAGGCCGCGAGGAAGATTTCGTCCTCATAGGTGGAGCGCAGCGCGTAGAAGGATTGCCGCGAGGCCCCGACCTGCCGCGCCGCCTCGCTGACCGATCCCGTCGCGGCGAGCACTTCGATGAAGCGCCGCTTGCGCGCGGGCGTGATCGCGTCGTGGCGGGGCGCCCGATCCGTGGCGGGGGCGTCGGAGGGATCGGGCCGGGGCGATCCCTCCGTCCGTTCTCCATCGGCCGAGCCGGGCCGCGCGAGGGCTTCGGCGGGGACCAGCGGACGAGGCTCGGGCTGCGCGAGGCGGACGGGACGGCGACGGGGCATGAGTTGGCTTCTTTGTGCAACGGAGCTAACCCATATGGCACTATTGGGGCGTGTAGGAAAACTTTTTTATAGGCTGAGGCTGGCTAAACTTTCATCTCCTGAAGTTCTTGTTCAGCCACCTGAACTCGGCTCAAGGCATCTAAAAGTCGGCTGCCGGCCCCAGTGATTTTTGATAAAACTTTAAGTTGCTCTCTGCAGGCGATGCTTTTCGAAGGATGTGGGTAATTGATTTGATGATCAACCTCTCCCCAAATCTCTTCAAAAAGAGTTCTAACTTGAACTTCGCAACAAATGATCGATTTTTCTCTCGGCTTTATTAGATAGTGGACGCTGGTATAGGACGTCGCTTTCTTTGAAACATCAACATCAAACTGGGAAAAATATTCTCCAGCTTCGGGATCCCAAGTATATGCTTTTGGCGTTTCAGCCAAATGCCAATCTCCGGCGTCAATCTTTTCCCTTATTTTTCCGTCAATTGCGCCGAAACCATCCTGAAATAAATGCAGAATTCTAACACCAGCGAGATCAGTAACTTCGGAAAAGAAGTTCCCAGTGTTAATATCGCGACCTTCCGATAGTTTCCTAATGAGCTTATCTCTTAGATGGTCTGGATCTTTGAGCCGGATCTTAAAAGAATGTATAATAGGATTTACCGGTCGATTTAGATCTGGATGCTCTCCAATATAACTAACTACGCCTGACATAAAAATACGGAGTTCATGAGTTGACATCTCATAAAGTCTGATAAGCGAATCAACCATGATGCCAGGAGTTTGCATCAAGTCCTCCAACTCTTAGGAGAAAATCTTCAGCAAACGATTCATAGGCGTCTTTTGTCTCAACGTATTTTCCCTGATTTCCGGCAATAGTACTTTTATCCCCGGACTCCAAACTCGGAAAACTTGGAAGGTTCCACATCGGAGTGTGGTATTTTTGAGACATGCTGGGAAATGTATTGTGCGTATATATTACGGCATCGTTACCTATTGAGCCATTTGTCACATCTGTTGCGAAATTAACAACATTCTCTTCACCTATAAAATTCTGGATTGTCGATGGAATTTGACTTGCATAATTAAAATGCGCTCGAGCAATTCCAAGAGGATTTTCGGCACCGGAATATTTTTTCGCATTATAAAGCGTATAACCTAAGAATTTGACGAAATTTTGTGGGAAACTTTTCCTCTTTTCATCGGATAGAAAATGAAAAATAGTTTCGAACTGTTTTTTCCAAGATTTAAGCGCGCTACCAATATTTCTTATTCCGTAAACCGAAAAAAGATCTGGAGAACAGGGGATTATAAATCCATCTGCCAATGAGAGTAGATTTCTATTTAGGGCGCCAAGGCTTGGTGACGTGTCGAGAATTACGATATCATATTTGTAAACATCGGAATATTCATAAGAAAGAGAGCGTACGCGAGTGGCGGTTCGGATAGAAAGAGGATCTCCTTGATATACACCACTCCATCTTTCGCCTACCTTGGCTTCAAACAAATGTAGAGTAAGGCGCCCAGGCAGGAGATCAACGTTATTTCCAAGATGAACGGGAGGGGGGGAGCCAGTCGAGTTCGGCTGTCCCATCTTCTGTTGGTTTAAGGAGGAAGTGAACGGATCGGTTGGAATTTAAGAAATTTCTAAATTCTGGATCGCCTACGATTCTTTTTGTAGAATCGAAATCTTCGACATATGGATCTTCTGGACTCCAAATGTCGTGTATTGCTTCCATATCCATAGAAAATATGGTCAAATTGCATTGGGGATCTAAGTCGATCAGGAGTACCTTTTTTCCTAAATTACCAAGCGCATGTGCCAAATGATACGTAAGTGTGGTTTTCCCAACGCCGCCTTTGTTGTTGAAAACTGTGACGATGTCTGGTCGCATTTTCGATGATTCCCCTTGGTGTGGCAAAATTTTAGCGCCAAATTCTGGAGTATCTAGGGTATAATTCTACTCCGCCGCGACCTTCACCCGCTTAGCCGCCACCTTCCGCTTCCCCGCCGCCTTCACCGGCGCCGCGCTCGCCACATTCGCGCCCTCCAGCAGCGGCTTCAGATACCGCCCCGTATAGCTGCGCGCCTCCTGCACCACCGCCTCGGGCGTGCCAACCGCGACGATCTCGCCGCCCTTGTCGCCCCCTTCGGGGCCGAGGTCGATGATCCAGTCGGCGGTCTTGATCACTTCCAGATTGTGCTCGAT
>BACX01000854.1 GCA_000333335.1 Sphingomonas-like bacterium B12
GCGGCGCGGTATCGACCACCGCCTTGATCTCGGCATCGCTCATCAGCTGGAGGTTGGGATCGTCGTTGACCGAGAGCACGCCGCCCGACGGCATGATCTTGATCAGGTCCACGCCCTCGCGGCGATGCTGGCGCACGGCGCGGACGGCGCTGTCCACCCCGTCGATGATCGCCTCGTTCCAGTTGGGGTTTTCAAGCGCGGGGTCGAGGCCCGAATGGCTGTCGCTGTGGCCGCCCGTCGGCCCCAGCGGCGCGCCCGCCACCCACATGCGCGGGCCTGCGATGGTGCCCTCCGCGATCGCCTTCTTCATGGCGACGACGATGCCGGTGGTGGCGCCGACATCCCGTACGCTGGTGAAGCCCGCCTCCAGCGTGGCGCGGGCATAAGCGGGCGTCTTGTAGACGCCGTCATAGTCGGTCTCGGTGACCATCTCGCGGATCGGGTCGCCGCCGTCGAACTGGCCGGTGATGTGGACGTGGCAATCGATCAGGCCGGGCAGCACGGTGGCGTTCGACAGGTCGATCACGCTCGCGCCCGCCGGCTGGGTGAAGCCCGGCGTCACCGAGACGATGCGGTCGTCGTGGACGAGGATGGTCACCTGCGATTTCGGCGTGGCCCCGGTGCCGTCGATCAGATGTCCCGCATGGATTGCGACGTCCGCCGCCTGAGATGCCGTCGCCAGCCCGAAGGCGAGCGCAAGGCCCGCCACCCCATTCGATATCCGCATTGTCGTGTCCCCTGTTGATGCGGGGAGACTAGACCGCTTCGGACGCGAAACAAGCCCGGCTCATTCCCGCTCCAGCAGCTCGTTGCGGATGCGGATGGCGCGGCTGGCGAGGCGGACTTCCAGAAGAAACAGGCCGAGCGCCGCGATCAGCAGCAGCATGGCGAAAATGAACAGGCTCGCCACCGTGCGCGCGAAGCGGGTGTCGAGCAGGCCCGCCACGAACAGCATCACCACCAGCAGGCACACCGCGATCGCACTGGCCGTGGCGAGCGCGATCGCGGCATTGATGATCCGCATCCGCCGGTCGAGCAGGCGCAGTTCCGGCACCGAGAGCGAGCGGGGCAGGGTGCCGAACTGCTCCTCGATCCAGCGCGCCCGGTCCACCACGCGGGCGAGCCGGGTCGCGAACAGGTTGATCAGCAGCACCAGCGCCGAGAGCAGGAAGGCCGGCGCCACCGCCAGCGAGATGGCATGGCCGATCGTCTCGGGGGCGGTGGGCTGGAGCAGGGTCAGTCTTTCTCTGGAAGCGGCACGTTGAACCCGTTCAACGTCATCGAGACGAGCGCGTAAAGCCCCACCAGATAGATCAGCTCGTTGGCGCCGTGCTGGCCGAAGGTAGAGACGGCGATGCGGTACACAGGCTCCGGCAGCACGCCGCCGTTCACCAGCGCGAAGGCGACGTCGTAGCCGATGCCCTGTTCCCGGCTCAGCCCGTCCGGGCGCGAGCCGGAGACGAGCGTCGCCAGCGTCGCGTCGTCGATCTTGTCGACCTCGGCCACCGCGATATGGGCGTAGATCTCGTAGGCCGCGTCGAAATGCGCGCCGGTGACGAGGATGGCGATCTGCCGCACGTCGTCGGGCAGCGTCGCCTCCATGGTCATCGCCTTGGTCAGCTCCCAGATCGCGCCGCCGATGCGCGGCTCGTGCAGCCAGGGGTTCCACGGGCCCATCAGCGCGCCCGCTTCGGTGGTGCCTTCGGGGGCGACGGTGATGAAGGCGTTGAAGTCGGACGAGATGCCCTTCTTCATGTCGGCGTAGAGCGGCT
>BACX01000853.1 GCA_000333335.1 Sphingomonas-like bacterium B12
CGGATTGCCCGCCGCATCGTAGATGCGCACCCGCTCGCCCTCATACAAAGCGAGCTGGGTGGCGAGGCGCGCGCGCTTCTCCGGCGCCACGGCGGCGAGTGCGGTGCCGATCATCTGCGCATCGTCCTCCGCCTGTTCGGTCCGCTCCTCGGCGACGCGGGCGCGATAGCTGTCGAGATAGGCGAAGCTGCCCGCCAGCATGGCGACGGCGAAGACGTTGACCGCCAGGATGCGGCTGGTCAGCGACCAGCGGGCCGACCAGGTGAGCGGATTATCGTCCG
>BACX01000852.1 GCA_000333335.1 Sphingomonas-like bacterium B12
CGCGCTCGTGCACGGGATTGCGGAACGCCCATAGCAGCGAGACGGCGATGGCACGCACGCCCTGCGCGAGGATGTCGCGCACGACCTGGCGCGCCTGGCCTTCGTCCAGCGCCACGACCACCGAACCGGCGCGATCGACGCGCTCGACCACCTCGCGGGCCAGCCGCCGCGGCACGATGCCGCGTGGCTTCGACTGGCGCATGATGTCCTGCACCTCGTGCTGGGGCCGGCCGAGATAGCGGCCCTCGACATTCATGATGTAGATCGAATCCCGATGGCCCATCGTCGTGATGAAGCCGACATCCGGCACCTTGCGCATCACCAGCGCGTTCAGCGACGAGGTGGTGCCGTGCGAGATATAGTCGGTGTCGGCGAGCAGGGCCTCGATGGTCAGCCCCAGCTCCTTCGCGAGAATTTCAACCGCCGCGAGCACGCCGACGCCGTAATCCGGCGGCGTCGAAGGTGTCTTGGCGGACACCATCCCGCCATCACCGCCGATCGCGACCGCGTCGGTAAACGTACCGCCGACATCGATGCCGATCACATGGCCCATTGTCACTCTCTCCAAGCCCGAGTCTGTTATCGACTTTCTTGTCGACAAATTGACGGATTCGTTGATTCGCGTCAACGAAAAAGCGGTACGTCCGCTTATGCGGCGGCCTCCATCCGGAACCGGTTGACCCGGTCGCTGTAAGCAAGGCTCTGATCATAGGCGTCGCGCACATCGCGCTGCCCGGCGGGATCGGCGATCGTGTCGAAATGCGCGGCGACGGCATCCGGCGTCAGCGCCTCGGGCGGCAAAAAGACGCCTTCCGTCTCGGTAATCGTGGCGCGCGCGAAGACGCCGCCGCCGGCGCAGAGGATCACCCGTGAAGGCGCCTTTTCGCTCGCCAGGAACAGCACGCCCGGCGTCACCGCCTCGGGCTGCAGCAGTTCGATAGAGTCCTCGGGGAACAGCCCCTGCGTCATCCTCGTCGCGGCGCAGGCGCC
>BACX01000851.1 GCA_000333335.1 Sphingomonas-like bacterium B12
CTGCGTCAGCACCGGGATGCGTTCGCCCAGCACCGCCGTCTTGGGGCCTTTGTCGCCATGTCCCTTGAATACACTGCAGCCCGTCAGCAGCATCGCCGCCGCGAGCGTGCCCGCGATCGACACCCGACGCCCATTGCACCCGAGCCTCACCCAGCTCCAGCTGCCCGACAACACGCCCGCCTTCGCCGGCATCGGCGGCCCGATCGCGATGGTGGATGCGCCCAAGGGCGGCCACAACATGCTGTCCGGCATCGGCATCTTCGGCGGTCGGATCAATCCGCGCGTCAATCCGGTGCTGTGGAAGGCGGGTGCGGACTCGCTGATCGACGACGTGAAGATCCAGGGCGGTGGCGGCACCTTCATCGCCGACGGCAAGCCCCTCGATCTCTACAGCCGGCCCGGCGGCGA
>BACX01000850.1 GCA_000333335.1 Sphingomonas-like bacterium B12
ATCACGCGCGAGGCGGCGATTACGTGATCGACGGGCGCAAATGGTGGTCGTCGGGCATGGGCGATCCGCGCGTGAAGATCACCATCGTGATGGGCAAGACCGATCCTGCCGCGCCCGCCCACCAGCAGCAGTCGATGATCCTGGTGCCGACGGGCGTGTCCGGCCTGACGGTCGAGAAGATGCTCACCGTCTTCGGCTACGACCATGCGCCGGAAGGCCATGCGCAGGTGCTGCTCGACAAGGTGCGCGTGCCCGCCGCCAACATGCTGCTGGGCGAGGGCCGGGGCTTCGAGATCGCGCAGGGGCGCCTCGGGCCGGGCCGCATCCACCACGCCATGCGATCGATCGGTGTCGCCGAACGCGCGCTGGAGATGATGATCCGCCGGCTGATGTCGCGCACCGCCTTCGGCAAGCGCATCCACGAACATTCGGTGTGGGAGGAGCGGATCGCGCAGGCGCGCATCGATATCGAGATGACGCGGCTGCTCTGCCTCAAGGCCGCCGACCTGATGGATCGCGAGGGCAATCGCGCGGCGCGTACCGAGATCGCGATGATCAAGGTGGCCGCGCCCAACACCGCGCTGAAGATCCTCGACAACGCCATCCAGGCGTTCGGCGGCGGCGGCGTCTCGCAGGTGACGCACCTCGCATCGGCCTGGGCATCGCAGCGGACGCTTCGGCTGGCGGACGGGCCGGACGAGGTGCACCGCCGCACCATCGCCAAGCTCGAATTCCGGAAGTATCGCGATCAGGCGGAGTGATCGTGCCGCCTAGGCGGCGCGCACCCGCGTGATGATCTCCTCATATTGCCGCGACAGCGCCTCGCCATTGTAGGTGGCATAGTCGCATTTCGAGAGGATGGACTGAGGCGGGAAGATCACCGGATTGTCCTTGTAATCCGGCCCCATCAGCGCCTTCGCCGCCGCGTTGGGCGTGGGATATTTGATCGTCTGGCTGATCTCGGCGCCGGCCTTGGCGTCGAGCAGGTAGTTGATGAATTCATGCGCCAGATCGGGGTTGGGCGCGCCCTTGGGGATGCACAGGCAGTCGGACGAGATCTGGCTGCCCTGCTTCGGGATCACGAAGTCGAGATCCTTGTCCTCCTTCATCACCTGCGCGATGTCGCCATTATACTCGATGACGATGTCGATATCGCCGGCGAGCAGCAGATCCTGCCCGTTATCGTCGTGGAAGACGGCGATGTTGGGCTTCTGGCGGATCAGCAGATCCTCCACCTTCTTGAGCGCCACCGGATCGCCCGTGTTCATCGGATAGCCGAGATATTTGAGCACCAGGCGGACGAGATCGCCGGCCTCCGCCAGCAGGCCGATGCGGCCCTTGTACTGCGGCGAATCGAACACCCACTTCCAGTCGTCCGGCACGCCCTGGATCTTCGACTTGCGATAGCCGAGGCCGAGCACCAGCCAGGTGTAGGGCATCGACCATTCCGGCCCGGAT
>BACX01000849.1 GCA_000333335.1 Sphingomonas-like bacterium B12
ATCATCCCGCGACCGCGACACCGGCGGGCGCGTGTCGCTGCGCATCTTCCAGAGCCTGAAGCCGGTGATCGGCGTGATCAACGGCCCGGCGGTGGGCATCGGCGTCACCATGACGCTGCCGATGGACATCCGCATCGCCGCCGACACCGCGCGCTTCGGACTCGTTTTCGCGCGGCGCGGGATCGTACCGGAGGCGGCCTCTTCCTGGTTCCTGCCGCGCGTCGTGGGGATCAGCCGCGCGCTCGAATGGACCGCCACCGGTCGCCTGTTCGACGCCGCCGAGGCGAAGGAGGGGGGGCTCGTCCGTTCGATCCACCCGGCCGACGAGCTGCTCGGCGTCGGCCGCGCGCTGGCCCGCGAGATTGCCGACAACACCGCCCCCGTCTCGGTGGCGCTCACCCGGCAGATGATGTGGCGCGGCCTCACCCAGCAGCACCCGATGGAGGCGCACCGGCTGGACAGCAAACTGGTCTATGCCCGTGGCCGATCGGTGGATGCGAAGGAGGGCGTGACGAGCTTCCTCGAAAAGCGCGCGCCCCATTATCCCTGTACGGTGAGCGGCGACATGCCCGAGGTCTTCCCATGGTGGGAAGAGCCGCCCTTCACGGTCTGAGGCCGGGGCGATGAGCGAAGGCATGGTCTCGTCCGATGCGGTCAGCGGCACCGGCGCGGTGCGCAGCGGCCATGCCTTCGACGAGCGCCGCCTCGCCGAATGGCTGACGGAGCGCGTGCCGGGATCGACCGGCCCCTTGCGCGTCGAGCAGTTCAAGGGCGGCCAGTCCAACCCGACGTTCAAGCTGATCGCGCAAGACGGCCGCGCCTTCGTGATGCGCCGCAAGCCGGTGGGCACGCTCCACGCCTCCGCCCATGCCGTCGATCGCGAATATCGCGTGCTGACCGCGCTCGGCGGGGACGGCTTCCCGGTGCCGCGCACCATCGGCCTGTGCACCGACGACGCCGTGATCGGCAGCTGGTTCTACGTGATGGAGATGGTGGAAGGCCGGATCTTCTGGGATTCCGATCTGCCCGAAGTGCCGCGCGAGGAGCGGGCCGCCTGCTTCGACTCGATGAACGCGACGATGGCGCAGCTCCATGCCGCCGATTTCGCGGCGATCGGCCTCGGCGACTACGGCAAGCCCGGCAATTACGTGGAGCGGCAGGTCGCGCGCTTCTCGCGGCAATATCTCGCCGATGCCGATGCCGGCCGGTTCGAGGCGATGGATCGGCTGATCGAATGGCTCCCCGCCCACATGCCGCCCGAGCAGGGCCGATCGATCGTCCATGGCGACTTCAAGCCCGACAACATGGTCTTCCATCCGACCGAGCCGCGCGTGATCGCGGTGCTCGACTGGGAGCTGTCGACGTTGGGCGATCCGGTGGCGGACTTCGCCTACAACGTGATGATGTACCGGATGCCGCCGGGCCTCGCCAATGCGGTGATCTCGCCCGATCCGGTGTCGCGCGGGCTGCCGAGCGAGGCGGACTATGTCGCCGCTTACTGCCGCCGCACCGGGCGCGAGAGCCTGCCGCACCTGACCTACTACATCGCCTTCAACATGTTCCGGCTGGCGGCGATCGTCCACGGCATCCACGGGCGGATGTTGCGCGGCAACGCCTCGTCCGCCCATGCCCATGTCGCGATCAAACGCCTCGCCCCGCTCGCCGAGGCGGCGTGGGAGCAGGCCCAGCGCGCCCAGCGCGGGGAATAGGAGAGAGAGATGGATTTCGGCCTGTCCGACACGCAGACCCATTGGCGCGACCGTGTGAAGGCCTTCATGGCCGATCACGTCTTCCCCAACGAAGCGCGCTACGACCGCGAGGTGGATGCGGGCGAGCGGTGGAAGGAACTGCCGCTGATCGAGGAGCTGAAGGACAAGGCGAAGGCGGCAGGCCTATGGAACCTGTTCATGCCGCCCTCGCACGGCGGCACCCCGGTCAATCCCGATTTCCGCTTCGAGGGGCCGTCGCTCACCAACCTCGAATATGCGCTCTGCGCCGAGGAGATGGGCAAGATCAAATGGGCGCCCGAGGTGTTCAACTGCTCCGCGCCCGACACCGGCAATATGGAGGTGCTGCTCCGCTACGGATCGGCCGAGCAGCAGGCGGCGTGGCTGACACCGCTGATGCACGGGGAGATCCGCTCCTGCTTCCTGATGACGGAGCCCGCGTCGCCTCGTCCGACGCGACCATATCG
>BACX01000848.1 GCA_000333335.1 Sphingomonas-like bacterium B12
CGCGATCGACGAGGCCGAGCGTGCGCGTTTCCTCCAGGCCCACGCCGCCGCGATCAAGGCGCATGTGACCGCGCTCGCCGCCAAGAGCTACTGGAGCCAGTTCGAGGACACGCCCGAATTCGTCGTGATGTTCATCCCCGGCGAGCATTTCCTCTCCGCCGCGACCGATGCGGACCCGACCTTGTGGGACTATGCCTTCCAGAAGCGTGTGCTGCTCGCCGCGCCGACCAATCTCGTGGCACTGGCCCGCACCGTCGCGGGCGTCTGGCGGCAGGAGAAGCTGGCGGCCGAGGCGCGGCAGATCGGCGCGCTCGGCAAGGAGATGTACGAGCGCCTCGCCAAGATCGCCAACGACATGCGCAAGGTCGGCACCGCGCTCAACAGTGCCGTCACCAACTACAACGCCTTCGCCAGTTCGCTGGAGACGCGCGCACTGGTGACCGGCCGCAAGTTCCGCGACCTCAATATCGAGACCGGTGATCGGGAAATCGAGGCGGTGCCGCCGGTGGAGTCGCTCGCCCGCAGCCTGGTCGCGCCCGAGCAGGAGACGCAGCAGGCGGCGGAATAGCACGGATTTCCGGGGATAAGCGGCGGCGTTTCGATTGACGTGCTTCGCCGGACCGTCTCAATAAGCGGATGGCCTGGCAGTTCCGGATCGATCGTGGCGACAGCTCCACCGGCAACGTCGCCCGCGATCCGCAGGTCGTGATGCGGCCCATGACGCGGCAGTCCGGTCAACTCGACCCTTGTGGAGATGTCGTCGTCGCGGGCACCTGCCGACTGACGGGCACGCGCTGATGCTGGTGCTGTCCGGCATCGCCGTCATCATCCTGGGTTTCCTGTTGCGCTTCAATCCGCTGCTGGTGGTCGCCGCGTCCGCGCTGGTGACGGGGCTGGCGGCGGGGCTGAACCCGGTCGCGATTCTCGCCGCGTTCGGCCACGCGTTCAACGAGACGCGCTACGTCACGATCGTCTGGATCATCCTGCCGGTGATTGGCCTGCTGGAACGCTTCGGCCTGCAGGAGCGGGCGCGGGCTGTGGTGGCGGGCTTCGGGCGCGCGACGGCGGGCCGCCTGCTGATCGTCTATCTGCTGTTCCGCCAGCTTACCGCCGCGATCGGGCTGACCTCGCTCGCCGGGCCGGCGCCCACCGTCCGGCCGCTGGTGGCGCCGATGGCAGAGGCGCTGGCCGAGCGTCAGGCAGGCGGGCTGGACGACGCCACGCGCGAGCGGGTGAAGGCGCTGGCGGCGGCGACCGACAATGTGGGGCTGTTCTTCGGCGAGGATATCTTCCTGGCGGTCGGATCGATCCTGCTGATGAAAGGGCTGCTACAGCAATTCGGTATCGTGCTGGAGCCGTTCCAGCTCTCGGTCTGGGCGATCCCGAGCGCGATCGCGGCCTTCCTGATCCACGGCTTCCGGCTGTGGTGGCTCGACCGCAGGCTCGCGCGGGCGAGGGCGGCATGATCGGCCTGCCATTTGTCTATGCCGTCGCAGGGGTGCTTTTCGCCGTTTATGCGGGACTGGCGGCGTTCGACCGCCGCTGGGGCAATGCCGCGCTCTGGGGCCTCGTCGCGATCAGCTTCCTGCTGGGTGACCGGCTGGGCGACATCGGCAATGGCGTGCTGGTGCTGGCGATCGTCGCCATCGCCGGCACCGGCCTGGCCCGCGCGGGGAGGGCGCGCGCGGAGGCCGAAGCGCCGCGTGGCAACGCGATCTTCCTGCCGGTGCTGATCGTGCCGGTGGTGGCACTGGTCGGCACCTTCGCGGCGCGCTGGTGGCCGGGCTGGGCGGACCCGAAGCAGGCGACGCTCGTCTGCCTCGCCATCGGCGTGCTGATCGCGCTGGCGGTGGCGGTGGCCTGGCTCAGGCCGCGCCCGGCGACGCCGTTCCGCGAGGGGTTGCGGCTGATGGATTCGGTCGGTTGGGCGGCGCTGCTACCGCAGATGCTGGCGAGCCTCGGTGCGATCTTCGCGCTGTCCGGCGTCGGCACTGTGGTGGGTGGCCTGGTCGGTGGCCTGATCCCGGACGGCAGCCTGATCGGCGCGACCATCGCCTACGCCATCGGCATGGCGCTGTTCACGATCGTGATGGGCAACGCCTTCGCCGCCTTCCCGGTGATGATGGCGGCGGTCGGCCTGCCGCTGCTCATCCACCAGCACCATGGCGATCCGGCGATCGTCTGCGCGATCGGGATGCTGTCCGGCTTCTGCGGCACGCTGCTGACGCCGATGGCGGCGAACTTCAACATCGTGCCCGCCGTGCTGCTGGAACTGAAAGACCGCAACGGCGTGATCCGCGCGCAGGCGCAGACCGCCTTGCCGCTGCTCCTCGTCAATATCCTCCTGATCTGGTGGTTGGCTTTCCCGAGATGATTACGATTGATACTGCATCCCGCTTCGCGCGCCTGACCCTCGGCCATGTTGGGCAGGAATATCCCAACATGCTGATGCACATGCTGGCCGGGCCGGAGGATGCGCGGACGCCGTCCGAGCTGCACCCGATCTTCTACGGCAGCTTCGACTGGCACAGCTGCGTGCATGGCTGGTGGCAGCTGCTAAGGCTTCGGCGGCTGTTTCCGGACATGCCCGAAGCCTCCGACATCGCCGCGCGGGCCGACGCGATGCTGGTGCCGGAGAAGGTGGCGGGCGAGCTGGCCTATCTCGCCCGGCCGACGTCACGCGGGTTCGAGCGGCCCTATGGCTGGGCGTGGCTGCTCGCGCTGCACGGCGAGGCGGCGCGGCACGATGCGGGCTGGGCGTCGGCGCTGGAGCCGCTGGCCCGCGCCTTCGCCGATCGCTTCAAGGCGCACCTCCCGCAGCTCACCTACGCGATCCGCAGCGGCGCGCATTTCAACACCGCCTTCGCGCTCGTGCTGGCACTGGACTGGGCGCGGGAACATGATGCGGCACTCGCCAATCTGATCGCGGAGCGTGCGTCGGGCTGGTTCGGAGAGGATCGCGCCGCGCAGGCGTGGGAACCGAGCGGGGACGACTTCCTGTCGCCGACGCTCACCGAGGCGCTGCTGATGAGCCGCCTGCTCGACGGGCCGGCCTTCGTGCACTGGTTCGACGCCTTCCTGCCGGATGCGGCGGGTGAGCAGCCCGCGACGCTGTTCGCGCCCGCTTATGTCTCGGATCGCAGCGACGGCAAGATCGCGCATCTCGACGGGCTGAACCTCAGCCGCGCGTGGTGCTGGCGCGGGGTTGCGGCGGTGCTGGGTGGGGGGCATCCCGCGACGGCGGTCGCGCGATCAGCGGCGGAACGGCATCTCGCCGTCAGCCTCACCCATGTCGAGGGGGATTATATGGGCGAGCACTGGCTCGCCACCTTCGCGCTGCTGGCCCTTGAGGGGGCGGTCAGCCGTTGAGGTGGTGCTGGCCCTGATTGACGAGGAACTTCTCGTCGATCGAATGATCGAAGGCGACGCCGAAGCGGGTGTCCTCCACCCAGGCGACCTTGCCTGAAACGGTGAGCTCGCCGTGGATCAGCGTGACGGTCTCGCCGCGCGCCGGGGCGCGTTCGGCATCGAGCTTTGCGCCCGAATGCGAGATGTTGAGCAGGTGGACCTCGATCGTGCCGAGATCGCATTCCATCTGCGCCGTCAGCAGCAGCCGTGACCGCTTGTTGTCCCGCTTGTCCAGCGGCAGCTCGAACGCCGATGCGGCCATACCCGCCTCCGAAAGTAAACCCGGCGCGGTGATGGCACGAAAAACCCTAAATCCGGGTTAACATCTAGATCAGTTCGGCAAGATCCAGCGCTTCCAGCAAGGCGGCTCTCGGCGCCGGGGCTGGCGCAGATCGGGCTCGATCCGGCACGGCTGGTGCTGCGTGCTCCGCGTCC
>BACX01000847.1 GCA_000333335.1 Sphingomonas-like bacterium B12
CTCGCTGATTTTGCTCCACCCACCACGCGGCTCCTGTCGACTATATCCATCATCGGTAACGCCCGATTGGCCGATATCGTGCCTGGACAGGAAACTGCTCGATACGTCATTCATGGATCATGACCTGTTGGGCTCGGGCTGAGCCGGCTGTTCCGGCTTCACGTCAGGCGCGCCCGGATCGGCAGGGGACGGGATTATTGGATCGGTCGGCGCGGGGACCGGATTGTCGATCGGGAGGGTCGCGGGGTCAGTCGGCTGCGTGGCCATGTCGTTTCCTTCTATCGGTTGAAATGGGATGATCGGCGCGGTCATTCCTGGGGATTGCCGCCTTCGTCGGTGCTGACCCGGTCGCCGCCATCAACGACCTTGTCGCCTCGGCTGGGATCGGCATGTTTGCGCGCGATCTCCATTTCCTCCTCGACCGAATCCTCACCACTATCGGGGGTCTCCGGATCGCCGCTGCTGGATCCGGCATCTGTCGCATCGCCGCTTACGCCGGACGATGCCTGATCATCGGGCTGCGTATTCGATCCACTTTCGGCGCTGTGATCGGCCATTTTCGAGTCTCCTGGTCATGTACGTTGATCGTAGCGGCAGGGGTTTGTGATCTCGCAACCCATGTGAAGGCGGTCGTCGTTCGAACGATTTTTGAGCCCGCTCGGCGCTATCGATCCGTCGGCTTCTGGTTCTCGTGCAGATGATCGTCATCGCCTTCGATCGGCGCGCTGCCTTCGTCCTCACCGCCGCTGGGCCTGGCAGGCTGGTCGCCTCCGCCATCCTCTCGCTGCTCGGACTGAGAGGGAAGCGCGCTGACCCCGTCTTCCGCCATAGCGGACGACAGGATTCCATCATCCGACTGCGTATCGGGCATCAATCGATCCTCACTTTAGGTTGGGCTTGGGGGTCGTGCATCATCGATTCACGAGCAGCAGAACGGCAAAGATCAGCACAATGGCGACCAGGGAGATGGCGAGTACATTCCGCATCGTGCCAAGCGTCTTGCCACCGCTCGCCTCGATTTCGTCGAGGTGAACGGCCTTCTCTAATCCGCCCGCACCCTCCTGACGTTGGAACGCAAGCACTCTCTCCGCCGCCTCGTTGAACATAGAGGACGGCGCGGGCTCGGAATGGTGTGCACTCGCATGGGATGGCGCATCGGACGCGGGAAAACTCTCGTCATTCGCGATGTCGGCGTTGGCGTTATCGTCCGATGGATCATGTCGCAGCACTTGATGCTGTTCGATATCGTGGGCGTCCCGGACACTGTTCAGCGGATGCACCGCATCGTTCGCGGCGCCGCGTCGGCTGTGGTCGGCCATTCAGGCCTCCTGCGCTGTAGGATATGGGTTCAACGCCCGGCGGTCATGAACGGGCCCATCGTTTTCAGCGTCCGGGCATTTGTTCGCCTGCAGCAGATGGAAAGGCAGGGCGTTTACCCGGCCATACCGCTTCGCCGTTTCTGCCACCGGTCGAGCAGTCGCAATGCCGGCGTGACGGTCATACCATGAAGAAGGATCGACGCGAGCACGACTCCGCCGACGATGGACCAAAGTCGCCTTGGATCCGCGAACGACCCATGGTTCAGAGCGAAAGCGAGATAATAGATCGACCCCATGCCCCGGATACCGAAGAAGGAGATCACCAGCTGCTCGCGCCAGGGCAGCTTCGAGCCGGCAAGGCTGAGCAGACCGGCGGCGGGGCGCGCGAGCAGCAGGACGCCGGCCACGAAGAGCAAGGTGGTCCAATCGAAGGCGGAGAGGAGACCGCCAAGGGATATGCTGCCGCCAAACAGCACGAGCAGGATCATCATCAGTAACCGCTCCGCCTCCTCGGCGAAGCCATGCAGCTGGTCGTGATAATCATGGTCGCGGCTGGCATTACGAAGCGCCAATGCGGACACGAACACGGCGAGAAAGCCGAACCCGCCCAGCATTTCGACGATGCCGTAGGCGAGCAGGGTCGCAGCGAGCGCGACGAAGCCGTCGCCGGTGCGAGACAGGCTGGCACGCATCGGGAGATGAAAGGTAAGGTAGCCAAGCGCCCACCCGATGGCATAGCCTGCCGCGATCCCAAGCAGGGTCCGCCACAGCAGATCGCGTCCGGCCCAGTCAAGCAGATCGCCTGTTCCAAATGACGCGGCACTGAGCGCGATTGCCAGATAGATGAAGGGGAAGGCCAGGCCGTCGTTCAGGCCAGCCTCGGACGTCAGCGCGAAGCGTGCTTCATCTTCCTCGCCCTCGCCGGGCCCGGCCACCTGGATGTCGCTGGCGAGCACCGGATCGGTTGGAGCGAGGGCTGCCGCGATCAACAAAGCCGACGCCGTTCCGACGCCGAGCACATTTCGGGCGAGAATGGCAACGCTGAGCATGGTGATCGGCATGGCTATACCGAGCAGCCGCCACGTCAGCATCCAGCTGCGCCATCCGATCAGCCGATCGATCTTGAGGCCGGCGCCCATGAGCGACACGATGACGACGAGTTCGCTCAGTCGCTCGACGAGGATCGGCGAT
>BACX01000846.1 GCA_000333335.1 Sphingomonas-like bacterium B12
CTTACGAGCACACCACAGAGACTAACTATGTCGGTTCGCTTCGCGACTGCGTCGCACGCTACGAGTCCCTGCCCGCCGAGGTGAAGGTGAACGCGCTGCTGATGGCGGATGCCGACGTTCCACTTCCGGGCAGGTCAACAGGCAAAATCCTCGAACAGCCGGAACTGGAGACGTTGCTGGGACTGTTTGATCCGGCGCCGCTGTCCACAAGCGGCCTCGCGCAGCTCCTTGATCAGCGCATGGCGTAGCGGACGCAAGCGCAGGAAGTTCGCGCTTCCCCGATCAGCGCTTCGTGACTGTCACCCTCATACAGGGCGCCTCAGTGTCGTATAGTCGGGGGTGCCGCGGTTTTGGCTCTCGATTAAGGCAAGAAACATAATTTTGCTGTCTGCGCCCGCTTCGAGCTTTCTGTTTCGGCCCTGTTGGAAGACGTCAAAGAGCACGATCGCCATCGGGCTCGCACCACTCCGTTGGCGTGGCGCTGAGCACCGTGGTTGAGCCTTGAACGAGCGCACCGCCGGCATACCAAATATTATCTGATCCGAGGAAAGCGACGACTGGATCGTCATTCTCCAAGGTTTGAAGCGTCCCGGGTTTTCTGGAGGCTGTGCAGTTTGACTCAGGCAGCCATATCGAGGGTCTCAATGGCCGCATAGTAGTTAGCTTCGGCCTCGGCGGGTGGAATGTAGCCGAGCGGGCCGAAAAGGCGATGGTTGTTGTACCAGTCGACCCAGCTCAGCGTCGCCATTTCCACCGCCGATGCGCTTGGCCAGGACCGCTGGCGCCAGATGACCTCGGCCTTGTAAAGGCCATTGATCGTCTCGGCCAAAGCATTGTCGTAACTGTCGCCGACGCTGCCGACGGAGGGCACGAGGTTGGCCTCCGCCAGGCGCTGGGTGTAGTTCATGGCGAGGTATTGAACGCCCCTGTCACTGTGGTGGATCAAGCCGTCATCCGGGCCGGGTCTGCGCGCATGGATCGCCTGCTCCAGGGCATCCAGAACGAACCCGGCCGTGGCTGAAGTACTGACCCTCCAGCCCACGATGCGCCGCGCATAGGCATCGATCACGAAGGCCACGTAAACGAACCCTGCCCAGGTGTGGACATAGGTGAAATCGACTACCCACAGGGCGTTCGGCCGGTCCACACGAAACTCCCGGTTCACCTTGTCGAGCGGGCATGGCGCCTTGGGATTGCTGACGGTCGTGATCGTCTTCTTCCCTCGACGAATGCCGGCCAGCCGCATGCTACGCATCAGTCGCTCGACCGTGCACTTGGCGACATCAAGGCCCTCGCGCCGCAACTGATGCCAGACCTTGCGCGAGCCGTAGAGTCCGAAGCTGGCCTCATGAACGCGCCGGATCTGCTCGCACATGTCGTCATCCCGGCGCGCACGGGCGGAACGCTTCGCCGGATCGGCAAGACGGGCCGCGTGGTCGTGATAGGAGGACGGGGCGATCGCTAGTTCGCGGCAGATCGGCTCGATACCCAGGTCCTCACGATGGACGTCGATGAACGACATCATCATCTCTCGCGGCGGTCGAGCTCCGCCATCGCAAAATATGCCGACGCCTTGCGAAGGATCTCGTTGGCTCGACGGAGTTCCTTGACCTCGCGCTCCAACAGCTTGAGCCGGGCCTTATCATCGACGCCCTGCGCCGCTGGTGCCGCCCGTCGGCCCGCCTCCGTGCGGCACCAGCGGCGCAGCGTCTCGGCCGTGCAGCCGATCTTCGAGGCAATCGAACTCATCGCCTCCCATTCCGAGCCGTAATCCGCACGGTGCTCGCCAACCATTCGCACCGCTCGATCACGGACCTCAGGCGAAAATCTGTTTCCCATCTTGCTCATACCGGATGCTCCTTCTCACAGTTCGGAGCCTCCGGAAAACCCGGGACGCTTCAGTTCGAACCAGGAGCGGTCGGTTGAGCGGCGGCTTCAACTCGCTGATTTTGCTCCAACCCACCACGCGGCTCCTGTCGACTATATCCATCAGCGGAACGCCCGATGC
>BACX01000845.1 GCA_000333335.1 Sphingomonas-like bacterium B12
TTCATTCTGCTAACCAGTAAGGCAACCCCGCCAGCCTAGCCGGGTCCTCAACGACAGGAGCACGATCATGCGCACCCGTGGCCAGGACCCAACGCTGCCCGACCTATCCTGAAGCCAAAGGAAATGAGATCGGAATTCGGCTGATCTGCGGACCATCTTCGCCCAGCTTTGGGCTATCCGAAGCGCGCTAATCCCCCTGGTGATCGCCTGCGCCCTGATGTCGGTCGGCGACTTCGCGATGCTGAGCTGGGCCCCCGCCCTGCTCGGTCGGCGCTTCCATCTCGCGCCCGAGGCGATCGGCCTCACCCTGGGCACCCCGCTCGTCATCGCCGCCGCGCTCTCGTCTTTCGGCGGTGGCGCGATCAGCGATCGCTTCGCGCTCCGGCGCGGCCCGTCCGGGCGCCTTCTGCTGGCAGGGTGCAGCGCCGTCGTCGCCTTGCCCTTCGCGCTCGTCGCGCTGGCCGGAACGGCGAACCAGGTGATCGGGGCGGTCGCGCTGTGGACGCTGTTCTCGACGGTCGCCGGGATTGCCGGCATGACCTCCAATCAGGAGATCGTCCCCAACCGCGCTCGTGGCCTCGCCGCCTCGTTCATCGCCTTCGGCAACATCATGCTCGGTCTGGGCGGCGGCGCCACGCTGACCGGTTTCCTGACCGACCATCTGTTCGGCGATCCTCTCGCCGTGGGCACGTCGCTGACATTGGTGATCCTGCCGGCTGGCCTCGTCGCGATCCTTCTCTTCTTCGTCGCCGCGCGCGCCGCGAGGAGGATCGCCGCATCCGTGGAGCCCCTATGAAGATCGTCCTGCTTCCGGTCCTGCTGCTTGCCTCGTCGGCGGCGATCGCCGCGCCGCCCGCAGGCTTCGATGCCCGTGTCGAAGCACTGCGCCAGCAGGCGGGGGTGCCCGGCATGGCCGTCGCCATCGTTGAGGACGGGCAGACGGTGCTCGCCAAGGGCTATGGTGTCCGCCGGCTTGGTGCACCCGAGAAGGTCGATGCGGACACCATCTTCATGACCGGATCGACCGGCAAGGCCTTCACCACCGCGGCGCTGGCGACTTTGGTCGATGCCGGGAAGATCGACTGGGACGACAAGGTGGTCGATCGCTTGCCTGGCTTCCAGATGTACGATCCGTGGGTTACGCGCGAGATGACCATCCGCGACCTGCTCGTCCATCGCAGCGGCCTCGGCCTCGGCGAAGGCGACCTGCTGTTCGTGCCCCGGTCCAGCCTGTCCCGCGCCGAGGCGGTCCGCCGGCTTCGCTACCTCAAGCCCGTAACCAGCTTTCGCAGCGGCTTCGCCTACGACAACGTCCTCTATATGGTCGCCGGCCAACTGATCGAGGCGGTCACCGGCCAGCGCTGGGAAGATTATGTTCGCGAGCATATCCTGCTGCCCGTCGGCATGACCGATTCCACCACCGAGAATGTGAAGCGCTTCGCGATCGCCGATCGGGCCTATCCCCACGCGCGGACGAGCGAGGCCGTGCGCGGCCTCGGCCCGCAGGCGATGCTCGACGAGCGCGATGCGCTGGGCGACGATGCCGCGCCTGCAGGCGGCCTGGCGATCAGTGCCAACGACATGGCGAAATGGCTTGCCGTCCAGCTGGGCCGCGGCAAGCTGCCCGGCGGCGGCCGCCTCTTCAGCGAGGCGGCCCATGACGAAATGTGGAAGCCGGAGATCCCGCAGCCGATCAGCCCCATGCCGGACAGCCTCAAGGCGACCGAGCCGACCTTCGACAATTACGCCTTCGGCTGGGAGGTGCGCGACTATCACGGCGCGAAGCTCGTCTGGCACAGCGGCGCTGTCCTCGGCTTCAAAAGCATCGTGGTGCTGATCCCCGATAAGCGTGTCGGCTTCGCGTTCGAGATCAACAGCGAGGACGGCGAGCTGATCACGGGGCTGATGTACGAGCTGATCGACCATTATCTCGGCCGGCCGTTCACCGATTGGCCGGCCCGGTTTTCCGCCTACAAGAAACAGCGGCTGGCCGACGCCCTGAAGATCGTCCAGACGAAGGCCGCGGCCCCGGCAAAAATCGGTCCGTCGCTGTCCCTCGACCGCTATGCCGGTACCTATCAGGACCCGTGGTATGGACAGATCGTGGTGTCGAAGGGGCCGACCGGCCTTTCGGTCGATTTCCGCTCGACCCCGCGCATGTCGGGGCCGCTGGTCCACTGGCAGTATGACAGTTTCCTGCTTCGATTTACCGATCCAACGATCGAACCAGCCTATCTTACTTTTGGTCTTGATGCAGATGGCCACGTGTCTCAAATCACGATGAAGCCTGTCTCGCCGCTCGCTGACTTCAGCTACGATTATCAAGATTTGCTTTTCTCCCCCGTCGGCAAACCCGACCAATTGGCAAATTAAAGCACCAACAGACCTCCAGCTGAAGTGCAATCCGGGGGCCATTAAGTGGTCGACCTTAAGTCGCGAAGGTGTGTTATGCCGCTAAAGCTATCCGTGGTTGTGTCCCACGAGTTCACCAGCTTCGTCGGCCACGGCATGTGCGACCGCGCGATGATACCGCCCACCTCACTGATCTTTGCATTCGGCGATATCGGCGAGCCGTGCATTCGTGTCTTGACGAGAGAGGACATTACGACCGGTCTGGAGGACGACATGGTTGTGTTCGCGATCAGCCGTGCCGCTTGGGCACGCCTCTTCGGCGAAGAGCCCAAGCCGGGCGGCAGCTGGTACCTTCCGGCCGATCTCCGGGCACTCGGTCGGGCCATTGTCGCGGTCGGTGGCGACACAGAGCGGGAAACGATGCTGCGCAGTGCACGCAGCATAGAGCTGATCTGCGCGTTGGCCACGTCGTTTCGCGGGGCGCGCATGGCCGAAGTGCGGCGGGCAACAACCTTGAGCGGGAAGGATATTTCCCTCGTGGCTGCCGCTCATCAGATGATTAGCGAGCATTTCGGCGACAAGCTGACCTTGGGCGAAATCGCACGGCGTTGCGGATTGAATCGACTGAAATTGTCCAGCGGCTTTCGGGAACTCTACGACTGCACGGTCGCGGACGCTATGGCTGATCGAAGGCTCGAAAAGGCACGAGAACTTCTCGCCCAGAGCGAGCTGTCAATTGCCACGATCGGATATCGATGTGGCTATACGAATCCATCGAGTTTTAGCCGCGCATTTACCCGCTGGCACGGGGTTTCGCCTTCCGAGTTCAAAAAGTGCGAGCAAAATTGTGCGACAGCATCGCGACATACGAATGTCGTCGGAGTCGCAGCATGAAGGCTGGCTCCGCGTAACCGGCGAAGAGCGCGCCCGCCGCCCAGTAGCCGGACATGGTCGGCTTGCGGCGGCGCCAGCTATCCGTGGCGCGAACGCGCGCATCGCCGCGAAGCTCGATCATCAGCGCCCGGATGATCGCGGCCACCTGCTCGCCGAGCCGCGAATGCCTGGAAGCTCGGGAGCGCGACCAGCAGGTTTCGCACCTCAGCGCGCGGTGCACGCCGAATACCGCTGATTTCGGCGAGCGCGGCGGGTGATGTGGATGTCGGCCGCACAACTCGGCGCATAGTACTCAGCACCGCGCCGAGGGGTTGACCGCCCAATAGGCCTCGAAAGCGCCGCGGGCGGGCGCCCCGTCTGCGCGGAACTCAGCCTCTCGGACTGCCGCCGGCTCGGTCGTGCCCAGATCATCGTAAAGCAGCATGGGGTCATCCTCAGCTGAAAACCGATATTGCCCAATCACCTCCAGCCTTACCGCTTTCCTACCGCTGCAAGCGCTGGGCGCGCCAAAAGAAGCGGCGGAAGTCTTGAGCACGCTCAGCGATGCGAAGGTAGCCGATGATCAGGCGCTCTGGACGGACTGGTATGAGACACCAATCAGGCGGCGATCCCTCGCCCAGGCATCCTCGCCCGCACGGGATGCGCACACCGAGCTGGTGAAGCGGCTTCCGGGCTCAGCAGGATAGGCAAAAGCGTCAGGAATCTCCCTTTCCCTCGCGCAGTTCGATCACATCGGCCGGGAACCAGGCTTGGGCGGGCAGACGGTCGCCGGACAAGAGAGCTGGTCAAGTTCGGCCTGAATATTTTTGCCGAAGAAGAGCGGGAGATCGATCGTGGTAGTGGCCATGGCCGGCTCCTGCATGATCGAAGCGCTCGGGCTTCCTCTCAACCCGCCCCCCTTCCCTCCGCACCATCACCGGACTGTCACGGGACACTGCTAGAGCGACCGCATCGG
>BACX01000844.1 GCA_000333335.1 Sphingomonas-like bacterium B12
TACACACGAGGCGAAGATCACCACCAGCAGCGTCGGCACCGCCGCCACCGCCGAGAAGATCGCGACGAGGCGGACGTGGAGGCGGCCACCGGCAGACCCCGCGACGCGCTGGAGCGCGATCCGCCGTGCGATCAGCACGAGCACGCCCATCCACGGCACGAGGTTCGCCACCAGTAGCAGTGCGACGAGCGGCGGCGTCAGCAGGGTCTCGGGCGATCCCGCCTGCGAGATATAGGCCCAGCTCCCTAACGAGATGGCCAAGGCGGCGATCCCGGTGAGAATCTCGACCGCCATCATCAGCGCGCCGCGCCGCTGCAAGACGGCAAAACGACGGCGCCAGCGGGGCCGCCGGTCTACTGATGTCGAGGAGGTGGGGGCTTGCGCCGCGTCCATCGTGGCTGTTCTACCACGCAGCGTTGCCGATACAACACATATCGGCCCTGCCGGGGTTAAGGATGCGTCATGTACCCGTCGCATTGGACCGCCTGGATCGCCACGCCGCTCCGCGTCTCGTGATGGCGACGATACGAGACGCTATCCCCGCCGCGCCGCCGTCGGGTCGATGCCCCGCTCGGTCAGCTTCTTGCGCAGCGTATTGCGATTGATGCCGAGCAGGCGCGCGGCGCGGATCTGGTTGCCTTTGGCGGCGCTCATCGCGATGCGCAGCAGCGGCGGCTCGATCTCGGCGAGCAGGCGCTCGTAGAGGCCGTCCGGCGGAAGATCGCGGCCGAATCCGGCGAAATAGCGCGCCAGGTGCAGCTCCACCGATCCGGCCAGCCCGCCATCACCCTCCATCGCCGGCGCGGCCTCGGCGGCGGCGCTGCCGAGCTGCGTATCGACCGCCGGCCCGCCGATCCGCTCCTCGCGAACCAGCACGGCCAAGCGGCGCATCAGGTTTTCCAGCTCGCGCACGTTGCCCGGCCAGCCGTGGCGGACGAGTCGCTGCACCGCCGCCTCGTCCAGCGACTTCCTCGGCAGCCCGTCTGCGGCGGCGCGATCGAGGAAGTGGCGGGCCAGTTCGCCGACATCCTCGATCCGCTGGCGGAGCGCCGGCAGCCGGATCGGCACGACGTTGAGGCGGTAATAGAGATCTTCGCGGAAGCCGCCCTCGGCCACCAGCCGCTCGATCTCCTTGTTGGTGGCCGCGATCACGCGGACATCCGCCTTGATGTGGCGCGCGCCGCCGACGGTGGTGAACTCGCCCTCCTGCAGCACGCGCAGCAACCGGGTTTGCGCCTCCAGCGGCATATCGCCGATCTCGTCGAGGAAGAGCGTGCCGCCTGCGGCCTGCTCGAAACGGCCGGCGGTGCGCTGCGCGGCGCCGGTGAATGCGCCGCGTTCGTGGCCGAACAGTTCACTCTCGATCAGTTCGCGTGGGATCGCCGCCATATTGACCGGCACGAAAGGCTTGGCGCCGCGCTGCCCCAGTTCGTGAATGGCGCGCGCGACCAGCTCCTTGCCCGTCCCGCTCTCGCCGAGGATCAGAACGGTGAGATCGTTCGAAACGACACGCGCGATCGTGCGATAGACCGCCTGCATCGCCGGCGAACGGCCGATCAGGGGGAGGTCGTGGCGTTCGCTCTCGCCCTCGTCATAGGCGGCGACGCGATTGGCGAGCGCGCCGGAGACCGCACGGCCGAGTTCCTCCAGGTCGAAGGGCTTGGGCAGATAGTCGAACGCGCCCTGCTCGGTCGCGCGCACCGCCGTCGCCAGCGTGTTGCGCGCCGACAGCACGATTACCGGCAGGCCGGGATAGCGGTTCAGGATTTCGGGCACCAGCTCCAGCCCGTCGCCATCGGGCAGCATCACGTCGGTGACCAGCACGTCGGGCGCGAAACTGCCCAGCGAACGGCGCAGTCGGCCACCGAGCCGGC
>BACX01000843.1 GCA_000333335.1 Sphingomonas-like bacterium B12
CTGACCGCCTCGACACCCTATTATGACGGGATGCTGGCGGTGGCGATGTGGATTGGCCGCTTCTTCATCATCGTGCCGATGCTGGCGGTCGCGGGATCGCTCGCCGCCAAGAAATACACGCCGGAAAGCGCGGGATCCTTCCCGACGACCGGCCCGCTGTGGGTGGGCCTGCTGGTCGGCATCGTGCTGATCCTCGGCGGCCTCACCTTCCTGCCCAGCCTCGCGCTCGGCCCGATCGCCGATCATCTCGCGATGATCAACGGCCAGCTCTTCTGAAGGTCACAACCATGGCCCGTTCCGCCACCCTCTTCACGCCCGAGCTGATCCTGCCTGCGGTGGGCGATTCGTTCCGCAAGCTCAATCCGAAGGAGCTGGTGCGCAACCCGGTGATGTTCGTCACCGCCTGCGTCGCCGCCCTGCTCACCGTCCTGCTGATCGTCGGGCATGACAGCCTCGGCACCGGCTTCAAGCTGCAGCTGGTCGTGTGGCTCTGGCTGACCGTGCTGTTCGGCACCTTCGCCGAAGCCTTGGCCGAAGGGCGCGGCAAGGCGCAGGCCGCCTCGCTGCGCGCCACCAAGGCGGAGCTCACCGCCAAGCGCATCAGGGGCAGCGGTATCGAGCCGGTCCCCGCCAGTGCGCTGCGCAAGGGGGACATCGTGCTGGTCGAGACCGGTGACCTGATCCCCGCCGACGGCGAGGTGGTGGACGGCGTTGCCTCGGTCAACGAGGCCGCGATCACCGGCGAGAGCGCACCCGTGATCCGCGAGGCGGGCGGCGACCGTTCCGCTGTCACCGCCGGCACGCGGGTGATCTCGGACCAGATCAAGGTGCGCGTCACCGTCGATCCCGGCCAGGGCTTCCTCGATCGCATGATCGCGCTGGTGGAAGGCGCCGAGCGGCAGAAGACGCCCAACGAGATCGCGCTGACCATCCTGCTCGTCGGGCTGACGATCATCTTCCTGATCGCGGTGGGCACGATCCCCGGCTTCACCGCTTATGCGGGCGGCGCGGTGCCGGTGGCGATCCTCGCCGCCCTGCTGATCACCTTGATCCCGACGACGATCGCCGCCCTCCTTTCGGCGATCGGCATCGCCGGCATGGACCGGCTGGTGCGTTTCAACGTGCTCGCCAAGTCGGGCCGTGCGGTGGAAGCCGCTGGCGACGTCGACACTTTGCTGCTCGACAAGACCGGCACGATCACCATCGGCGACCGTGCCGCGACCGAATTCCGTCCCGTCAGCGGCGTCACCCGCAACGAGCTGGCCGAGGCGGCGCTGCTGGCGAGCCTCGCCGACGAGACGCCCGAGGGCCGTTCGATCGTCGTCCTCGCCCGCGAACAGTTCGGCGTGACGACCGAGACGCTCCCCGCCGATGCCGAGATCATCCCCTTCACCGCGCAGACTCGCATTTCGGGCGTGAAGTTCGGCGATACGCTGATCGAGAAGGGGGCGGTGGATTCGATCCTCAAGGCCCATGCCGGTCTCGGCGACTCCACCGCCGCCGCCGACCTGCGCCGTTCCACCGAGGAGATCGCGCGCGCCGGCATGACCCCTCTAGCTGTCGCCAGAGACGGCCGCCTGCTCGGCTCGATCGCGCTCAAGGATATCGTCAAGGCCGGCATCAAGGAGCGGTTCGGCGAGCTGCGCAAGATGGGCATCCGCACCGTGATGATCACCGGCGACAACCCGCTCACCGCCGCCGCCATCGCCGCCGAGGCGGGCGTGGACGATTTCCTCGCCCAGGCCACGCCCGAGGACAAATTGGACCTCATCCGCAAGGAGCAGGCCGGCGGCAAGCTGGTTGCGATGTGCGGCGACGGCACCAACGACGCACCGGCGCTCGCTCAGGCCGACGTTGGCGTCGCCATGAACACCGGCACGCAGGCGGCGCGCGAGGCGGGCAACATGGTGGATCTCGACAGCGACCCGACCAAGCTGATCGAGGTCGTCGGCCTCGGCAAACAGCTGCTGATGACGCGCGGCGCGCTCACAACCTTCTCGGTCGCCAACGA
>BACX01000842.1 GCA_000333335.1 Sphingomonas-like bacterium B12
GCGTCGGCCCAGCGGTGCGCCGGCTGGCGATCGGCGGCTCGATCGGTATCGATCTCCCGACGCTCGGCTCCAAGGCGGAGCGCGCCGCTGCCGCCGAGGCGATCGATGCCGCCTTGCCGCAGCCGTTCGAACGCACGGCGGTCAACGGCTTCGGCTTCGTCCAGATCGTTCGCCCCCGCCCCCGCGCCTCGATCCCCGAACTGATCCGCACCGATCCGGCGCTGACCGCAGCACTTGCGCTGATCCGCCGCGCGAGCCACGGTCATGGTGCGCGCACGCTTGTCGCCACGCCTGCCGTGATCGATCGCATCCGGCCCGAGTGGATCGATCAGCTCGCCCGGCGGATCGGCGGCGCCGTCGCCTTGCGGGGCGAACCGGCGCTCGCCATATCGGCCGGGCATGTCGAGCCCTGATCCCATCCGCCGCGCGGAGCGCTGCCCGGTCTGTGGCAAGCCCGTTGCCACTGTGCACGCCCCTTTCTGCAGCCAGGGCTGCCGCGATCGCGATCTGCTGCAGTGGCTGGGCGAAGGCTATCGCGTGCCCGGCCCGCGCGCCGAGACGGACGAGCAGGAATAGGGCTGGACAGGCACGGTTCCATGTCCCTATAGGCGCCGCTCGCTTCGCTTCAGACGCGACGCCCGGGTAGCTCAGTTGGTAGAGCACGTGACTGAAAATCACGGTGTCGGCGGTTCGATTCCGTCCCCGGGCACCATTTTTCAAGAACGCTGAAACCGTCAGCCCGCTTCGACGAACGGATGGCGTGCGCGCAGGCCGTCGCTGGCTCGCTCGACAACCGCGATCTCGAAGGCGGTGCCGGTCGGCCGGGCTTCCCAGTTGCAGTGCGCATGCGTGTCGCGCGAATAGACCTTGATCGTGCCGGCGACCTTGCGCCAGCGTTGCGCACCGCCGCCATGGGTGCGCGCGATTTCGCGGACCAGCAGGTCGCGCAATTCGGTTCCTGTCATGCCCGCCCCGTGCCGCGATCCGCCGCGTCTGTCGAGTGGCGGCGCGTCGCAGCGGCTGTTAGGAAGCGATCATGCGATCGCTGATCCTCCTGCTTCTCGGCCTCGTCGCGGGGGCTGTGCTGTTCCACGTTTATTATCTGGGGCTCGCGCCGACGGCACGCTGCGGCTGGGATCACCCGATCGACGGGCAGGCGCGCAAGGCCTGCGTCGCGGCCGCGACCTTCACCGGATACGCCAACGGCGCGCGCAAGGCGCTCGATCACCTGATCGACGATGTGGACCACTGAGAGGAAGAACCGGCGGGCGTGGTGGAGCTGAGGGGAATCGAACCCCTGACCTCTGCAGTGCGATTGCAGCGCTCTCCCATCTGAGCTACAGCCCCGCACCGCCGGTGGGCGCTCCCTTTAGCGGCGCTTTTCGGGCCTTGCAACGCGCAAAAGCGGCGCCTCCCAAAATGAACGTCATCGGCCGTCGGGCCGTTGGTCGCGAACCGCCCTCCGCTGGCCGCTCCGGCGCTTCGCCGCACCCGTAACGATCGGAACGGCAAGGCTTTTCTCCCGTTTTACGACGACGATCGCACGGGCACCGCAACGGCGGCCGATACTGTGTGACAGGCTTGTCCCCATTCGCAGGAGAAAGGACGTCCCCATGGGCTATGAACGCAACGACCGCTACGGCGCCGACCGCAATTATCGCAGCGAGTTCCGCGATCCGCGCTACGACAACCCCAACGATCGCGGATTCTTCGAGCGCGCGGGCGACGAGATCCGTTCCTGGTTCGGCGACGAGGACGCCGAGCGTCGCCGCCACATGGATGAGCGTTTCGACGAGCGCTACGACCGCGAATATGGCAGTCGTAACCGCTACGAGACCGGCGGCCGTTATGCCGATTACGCACCGGGCGGCTATCGTAGCCCCGATCGCTACCCGAACTGGAATCGCTCGAACCGGGACGAGGGGTATCGTGCCTCCGGTTACTCGCGTGGCTATGCGCCGAGTTCCTATCACTATCCGGCGACGGGCGAGGATCGTCAGTTCGAGACCGGCTATCCGGACGGCTATCGCTCGCGCGGCAGCTATGCCGATACCGGCTACCGTTACGGTAGCGACCGCGACACGCGCGACGACGAATATCGCGCTTATTATGGCGGCGCGCGCGACCAGCGCGACAACGATGTCCATGGCTACGGCAACTGGCGCAGCCGTCAGCTCAGCCAGTTCGACCGCGACTATGACGAATATCGCCGCGAACATCAGAGCCGCTTCGAGAACGAATTCGCGAGCTGGCGCCAGAACCGGCAGACCCAGCGCGACTCGCTCGGCTCGGTGGCCGAACATATGGAGGTGGTCGGCTCGGACGGCACGCATGTCGGCAAGGTCGATCATGTGCGCGGCGACCGCATCCTGCTGACCAAGACCGATCGCGACGCCGGCGGCCACCACCATTCGATCCCGTCCTCGTGGATCCAGTCAGTCGACGACAAGGTCCACCTCGCCAAGACGGCGGTCGAGGCGCAGCAGGCGTGGCGCGACGAGGACAGCAATCGCGGCCTGTTCGGGCGCGACCGCGATGATGAGGATCGCGGTGCGACCAACCTCAACCGGAGTTTTTCCGGCACCTACTGAGGGGCGCGTGACAGCATCCTGAGGGCGAAGGCCCGGCCGAGCGATCGGCCGGGCCTTTTTGCTTATGCGATCCTTATGGAGCCTGTGCGAACCGCTCCTCGAACGCTGATGCAGGGAAGGCCTATCGAACGCCGTGTAGTGCCGCGCGGCGTCCTGTCGCGCGCCTGTCGTTCGAGGATCTCGTCGCCATGCAGGATTTCCTATGGATCGCCGCGATGCTGGGGCTGCTCGCCCTGACGCTCGCTTATGTCCGCCTCTGCGATCATGCGTGAGGATCGGCCATGACCCTCGACCTCTGGCTCGCCGCGATCACGGCGATCGGCCTGCTCCTCTATCTCGTCGCGGTCCTGCTGCGGCCCGAGAAATTCTGAGCCTGGAGACCCCAAGATGACCGCTTCAGGCTGGATCCTGATACTCGCTTTCGTTGCCGTGCTGCTGGCGCTGACCAAGCCGGTCGGTGTCTGGCTGTTCGCCCTCTACGAAGGCCGTCGTACTCCGCTCCACACCGTGCTCGGCCCGGTCGAGCGCGGCTTCTACAAGCTCTCCGGCATCGACCCGACGGAAGAGCAGAGCTGGCGCCGCTACGCGGTGCATATGCTGGTGTTCAACGCGGTGCTGATGCTGTTCACCTACGCGGTGCTGCGGCTGCAGGCGGTGCTGCCGCTCAACGCGGGCGGGCTCGCCGGCCTGCCGCAGCATCTCGCGGCGAACACGGCGGTGAGCTTCACCACCAACACCAACTGGCAGAGCTATTCGGGCGAGTCGACGATGTCGAACCTCAGCCAGATGCTCGGCCTCACCATTCACAATTTCCTGAGCGCGGCGACCGGCATCGCGCTGGCCTTTGCGCTGTTCCGCGGCTTCGCGCGGCGCGAGGCGAAGACGATCGGCAATTTCTGGGCGGATTGCACGCGCATCACGCTCTATCTGCTGCTGCCGATCTCGATCGTCTATGCGCTGTATCTCGTCGCCAGCGGCGTGCCGCAGACGCTCGCCGCCTCGGTGGATGTCACCACGCTGGAAGGCGCCAAGCAGACCTTGATGCTCGGGCCGGTCGCTTCGCAGGAGGCGATCAAGATGCTCGGCACCAACGGCGGCGGCTTCTTCAACGCCAACTCGGCACATCCGTTCGAGAATCCGAGCGCGATGACGAACTTCATCCAGATGCTGTCGATCTTCACGATCGGCTTCGGCCTCACCTGGTGCTTCGGCAAGGCGGTGGGCAACACGAAGCAGGGCTGGGCGATCCTCTCCGCCATGGTGCTGATCTTCGTGGCGGGCGTGGCCGTCTGCTATTCGCAGGAAGCGGCGGGCAATCCGGTGCTTCACCATCTCGGCGTCCCCGGTGCCAACATGGAGGGCAAGGAGGTGCGCTTCGGCGCGGCGGCCTCTGCCCTGTTCGCGGTCGTCACCACCGCCGCCTCGTGCGGCGCGGTCAACGCCATGCACGACAGCTTCACCGCGCTCGGCGGCCTCGTCCCTTTGTTCAACATCCAGCTGGGCGAAGTCGTGGTCGGTGGCGTCGGAGCGGGCATCTACGGCTTCCTGCTGTTCGCCATCCTCGCGGTGTTCGTCGCGGGGCTGATGGTGGGCCGCACGCCCGAATATGTCGGGAAGAAGATCGAGAGCCGCGAGGTGAAGCTGTCGGTGCTGGCGATCGCGGTGCTGCCGCTCGTGATCCTCGGCATGACGGCGATCTCCAGCGTCGTTGCGCCGGGCCTCGCCGGGCCGCTCAACAAGGGGCCGCACGGCTTCTCGGAGATCCTCTACGCCTTCACCAGCGCCGTCGGAAACAACGGCTCCGCCTTCGCCGGCCTGACCGCCT
>BACX01000841.1 GCA_000333335.1 Sphingomonas-like bacterium B12
CCGCTCCAGCAAATTCTGGATTCCGTGCAGGGGCCGGCCGCTAAGATCGTCGCCGTGATCATCATCATCACGACCGGGCTCACTCTCGCGTTCGGCGAGGCGGCGGGCGGCTTCCGGCGGCTCATTCAGATCGTGTTCGGCCTCTCGATCGCGTTTGCCGCATCGAGCTTTTTCCTGAGCTTCTTCAGCTTTGGCGGGGGAGCATTGGTCGGATGAGCGCGCCCACGTCTCTCGACGGGTTCACGGTGCCTTTGCATCGCGCCTTGGTCGAGCCCGTCTTGCTTGCCGGCGTACCGCGGGGATTGGCGATCCTCATCGCGACGCTGGCGGCGGCGCTCGGCTTGGGAATGCAGCTCTGGCTGGCTGGCCTGGTGACGTGGCTCGTCTGCCATAGCGTTGCTGCCATGGCAACACGTCGAGACAGCCAGATCCTGTCCGTCTTGGTCCGCCATGCGCGGCAATCGGGATATTGGTCATGCTGAACCTGCGCGAATATCGCAGCCAGCCCGATCGGCTTGCCGACCATCTGCCGTGGGCGGCCTTGGTCGATCCCGGGATCGTGCTGAACAAGGATGGCAGCTTTCAACGCACGATCCGTTTCCGCGGACCCGACCTCGAGAGCGCAACACAGGCCGAATTGCTGGGCATTTCGGCGCGACTGAACAACATTCTCAAACGCTTCGGTTCGGGCTGGGCGCTTTTTTTCGATGCCGAGCGGCGCGAAGCGGCCGCTTATCCCGACAGTCGCTTCCCGGAACCCGCCTCCGAACTCGTGGATATCGAACGTCGGCAGGCTTTCCTGCAAGCCGGCCGACATTTCGAAAGCCTCTATCACCTGACGCTGCTCTGGCTGCCCCAAGCCGACCAGACCGATCGCGCGCGGCGCTGGCTTGTGACAGACACAACCGGCACGCCCGGTCGTGACTGGCGCGAAGCTCTGCTGCTTTTCCGCGCCGAAAGCGACCGGGTGGTGGATCTGATGGGCGAAGTCATGCCGCTCGCCTATGCGCTGGATGACGAGGCGACACTCGGATTTCTGCACCAGACCGTTTCGCGCAGCCGGCACCGGATCCGGATGCCTGCTGTCCCGATCTATCTGGATGCCTTGCTCGCCGACCAGCCGCTACGCGGCGGCGTCGAGCCGCACCTGGGCGATGCCCGCCTGCAGACGCTCACCTTCACCGGCTTTCCGGGGATGACCAGCCCGGCCTTGCTCGACGCGCTCAACAATGAGGCCTTTCCCTATCGCTGGGCTACTCGCTTCATCGCGCTCGATAAGGCCGATGCGACCCGCGCGCTGACCCGATTGCGCCGGCAATGGTTTAACAAGCGCAAGTCGGTCGCGGTGCTCCTGCGCGAAGTGCTTTACAATCAGCAGGCCGCGCTGCTCGACAGCGATGCCGACAACAAGGTGGTCGACGCCGACATCGCGCTGCAGGCACTCGGTCAGGATCATGTCTCCTATGGATATCTCACCAGCACGATCACGTTGATCGAGGACGAGCCGGGGCGCCTCGCGGACCATGTCCGCGCGGCGCAGCGGGTGATCCATAATCTGGGCTTCGTGACGATCGTCGAGCGCTTCAATGCTGTCGAGGCGTGGCTCTCGAGCCTGCCCGGCCATGTCTACGCCAATGTTCGGCAGCCTCTCGTGAGCAGCATCAACCTGTCCCATCTCATGCCGATGTCGGCGATCTGGGCTGGACCAGAACGGGACGCGCATCTGAACGGTCCTGCGCTGTTCCAGGCGCGTGCCGGCGGCGCCACGCCGTTTCGTTTTGCCCTGCATGTCGGCGATGTTGGGCACATGATGATCGTTGGGCCCACGGGGGCTGGAAAGTCGGTGTTGCTCGCTTTTCTGGTGCTGCAGTTTCGCCGGTATCCGCGGTCACGCGTCATTCTGTTCGACAAGGGGCTGTCGGCTCGCGCGGTGACTCTCGCGCTTGGTGGCACGCATCGGGCGCTGGGGGCGGGAGAGAACAGCTTCCAGCCGCTGCGCGAGATCGATCGGGCGTCGGAGCGCCGGTGGGCAATAGACTGGGCGAGCACGCTCTTGCAGCAGCAAGGCATCGAGGTCGACGCCACGGTCCGAGACGCTTTGTGGACGGCACTGGAAAGCCTGGCGAGTGCGCCCGCCGAGCAACGGACGTTGACGGGTCTTTCGCTGCTGATGCCGACCGAGGCGCTGCGCCTGGCGATGGCGCCCTACCGGCAGGGTGGCGCGTACGGTCATATGCTCGATGCGGCGGGCGAAGATCGCAGCGACGCCGATGTCGTGTGCTTCGAAACCGAAGAGCTGATGCGGCAGCCCATGCTGGCGACGCCGGTCTTGACCTATCTCTTCCATCGTCTCGAAGCCGGTTTCGATGGTCGGCCCACGCTCCTGATCCTGGACGAGGCCTGGCTTTTTCTCGACGATCCGCTCTTTGCCGCGCGCATTCGCGAGTGGCTCAAGGTGCTGCGCAAGAAGAACGTTGCCGTGGTGTTTGCGACCCAGTCGCTCGCCGACATCATCGACAGCAGCATCGCGCCGGCCATCATTGAAAGCTGTCCGCAGCGAATATTGCTTCCCAATGACCGTGCCATCGAACCGCAGGCGCGTTCGGCCTATGACCGCTTCGGCCTCAACGCGCGCCAGATCGAGCTGATCGCCAGGTCCACGCCCAAGCGGCATTATTATCTGCAGTCGGCACGCGGCAACCGCCTGTTCGAGCTGGATCTCGGACCCGTTGCCCTCGCTTTGTGCGGAGCATCCAGCCCGGCTGCACAGGCGCGCATCGATAAATTGCTGAAGGAAGAAGGGGCCAACCGCTTCCTCGCACGGCTGCTCGCATCCGACGGGCTCGCCTGGGCGGCCGATATTGCAGACGCGCTGGAAACGACGGGATCGAAAGGAGGTCGGCCATGAGGCGCACGTGGTATGTCCGTGCGAGCCATTGGGCCGTCGCTGTGGCGTTTGCCGGGGCGACGCCCGCCCATGCCATCATCGTCTATGATCCCAGCAATTACGTCCAAAACGCGCTGCAGGCGGCGCGGGCGCTGCAACAGATCAACCAGCAGATCCAGTCGCTGCAGAACCAGGCAACGATGATCAGCACGATGCTGCGCAATCTCGATCATCTCGACACATCGTCGCTGTCGGCCATGACCTCTCAACTCACCAGCTTGCAGCGGTTGATCGCTCAGGGCCAGGGGCTGAGCGCGGCGGCGGGCTCGATCAACCAGCGGCTTGCGGTCTTATTTCCGAAGACTGCTCCAATCAGCATTACTGCGGGTGCGGCGCAAGCGCAGCAGCGGGTCGAAGCTCAGATGGCGAGCTTTGAAGACTCCCTGCGGACGCAGGCGCAAATCCTGTCGGAGATCGGTAACGATCGGGCGACGATGACGGACCTTACTAACGGCAGTGAGCGGGCAAGCGGTAGTCTTGCTGCCACTCAGGCCACCAACCAGCTGCTCGCGCTTGCGGCCAAGCAGCAGGCCCAGTTGCAGACGATGCTCGCGGTCCACTTCCAGGCCGACGCCTTCGCGGACACCGACCGCCTCCAGCAGAAAAAAGACGCGCAGGCCGAGATGCGCCGCTTTTTGGGAAGCGGGCAGGCTTACACGGCGCCGTGAGGGGGCAGTCATGGCGAACTTGAACGTCATCGATCAGTTCCTGAGCGTGTTTGTCCGTTATATCGATAGCGGCTTCGGCCTCGTCGCGGGCGATGTCCATCATCTCGCCAGCATCCTGATTGCACTCGATGTCACGCTGGCTGGACTGTTCTGGGCGCTCGGCGGCGAGGACGATATGATTGCGCGCCTGGTGCGCAAGACTCTGTTCGTGGGAAGCTTCGCCTTCCTCATCAATCAGTTCGCGACGCTGTCCGACATCATTTTCCGCTCTTTTGCCCAACTCGGGCTGGTGGCGGGCGGAAATACCTTGTCCTCGGACGATCTGCTCAAGCCCGGCCATCTTGCAGGCATCGGGTTTCAGGCGGCGTGGCCCCTGCTCGACCAGGCGTCGAAAATGATGGGTATCACCAGCATCTTCGACAATTTCGTCGAGGTCGTGGTGTTGCTGGTCGCGTGGCTCGGCGTCGTGTGCGCCTTCTTCATCCTGGCCGTCCAGATGCTCATGACCATCCTCGAGTTTAAGCTCGTAAGCCTCGGCGGCTTCATCCTGGTCCCATTTGCTTTGTGGAACCGGACCGGCTTCCTCGCCGAGCGCGTGCTGGGGCATGTCGTGGCAAGTGGCATCAAGGTGATGATCCTCGGTGTGATCGTCGGGATTGGGGCGGCCTTTTTCGCCCAGTTCGTCGATACATTGCGCGGACAAGAACCCGATATTGCCCAGGCTGCGACTTTGGTCCTTGCCAGCCTGAGCCTCCTTGGCCTTGGCGTCTTCGGGCCGAGTGTCGCCTCCGGCCTGGTCAGCGGCGGACCGCAGCTTGGTGCTGGTGCGGCGATCGGCACGGCGGCTTTGGCCGGCGCGGGGCTCGGGGCGGCCGCGATCGGCGTGCGCGCCATGGCCTCGGGGGGCCTGGCCGCGATCCGGGCGGCGAGCGCCATGCCATCAGGGCCCGCAATGGCAACGGGCGGCACGCCGCCTTCGGGCGGAGCGGTGCCGCCGGGCGGTTCGGCAGGAAGCACGAACGCAGCGCATCCCGCGGGTGGCGCTTCAGCCTCGGCGATGCCTCGTGGGTCGACCAATGAGCCGATGCCGTCAAGCAGCGGGCCGCCCGATTGGGCGCGCCGCATGCAGAGCCAGCAGGCGGCGCGCCATCGCCAGCAGCAAGTCGTGCAGGTCTTGCGGGAGGGCGAGAGCCATGGCGGCGGGTCCAGTCCCGATCTGGGAGAAGGATAATGATCTTTCGTCGTGCGGTCCAACGCTATGGCCAGTCCGGATCCCCGGAAACCCCGTTCGCGCGGGCCGGGCAGATCTGGGATGAGCGCATCGGCTCGGCGAGGGCACAGGCCTATCACTGGCGGCTGCTAGCTTTGGGCGAGCTCCTGCTCTGCGCAGGCCTGGCCTCGGCCTTTGTCTGGCAATCGCGGCAAAGCCAGATCGTCCCCTATGTCGTCGAGGTCGACCATCTGGGTGAGGCGCGCAGCGTCGCACCGGTGAGCGCTCAGTGGACGCCGAATGAAGCCCAGGTCGCGTGGCAGCTCGGACGCTTCATTCGCGACGTGCGCTCCGTTTCGCTCGATCCCGTGGTCACGCGCCAGAATTGGCTCGACGCCTATGCGATGACCACCGAGCAGGCGGCGCATCGGCTTTCGGACGAGGCACGGGCATCCAACCCGTTTGCGGATGCCGGAACCCGCGCCGTGAGCGTCGAGATCACCAACGTGGTGCGCAGTCGGCACGT
>BACX01000840.1 GCA_000333335.1 Sphingomonas-like bacterium B12
GATTCTGGGCGATCCTCTCCACCTGCTGTTTTCGGTGATCTTCTTCTATCTGGGGCTGATCCCCGATCTCGCGACCTTGCGCGACCGGGACGGACCGCGCCGCTGGCGGCGCATCTGGGGTGCCTTTGCGCTCGGCTGGCAGGGGACGCCCGCCCAGTGGCGCGCGCACCAGCGGCTGCAGCGCACGATGGCGGTGATCGCGACGCCTCTGGTCTGCTCGGTCCACTCGATCGTCGGGCTGGACTTCGCGGCCTCGCTGATGCCCGGCTGGACCGAGAGCGTCTTCCCGCCCTATTTCGTGGTCGGCGCCTATTTCTCCGGTTTCGCGATGGTTCTGCTGCTGGCGCTCGTCATCCGCCATGCGCTGGGGCTGGAGGCGATGATCCGGCCGGCACACCTCGATGCCTGCGCGAAGATGCTGCTCGCCGCTGGATCGGTGATGCTGCTGGCCTATGGCAGCGAATGGCTGTCCGCGCTGTGGACGGGGGAAGCGGCGGACCTGCGCTTCCTCAGGTTCAGCTTCACCGGCCCCTATGCGGGCCTCACCTACGGGATGATCCTGGGCAACTGCCTGCTGCCACAGCTTTTCTGGAGCCCGGCGCTCAGGCGCTCGGCGCCGGTACTGGTGATCGTCGCGCTCGGCGTGCTGGTGGGCATGTATTTCGAGCGTATCCTGATCCTCTGCAACACGCTGTCGATCGGCTACGAGCCCGCCGCCTGGACTCTCTACGTGCCGACGTCGATCGATTTCCTGATCCTCGCGGGCACTGCCGGCCTGTTCGTCTCCGCCTTCCTCCTGCTGTCGCGGGTGATCCCGCTCGTGCCGATGTACGAGATGCGCGAGCTGGCCGAGGAGGCGAGGGCATGACCGCGCTCGCATTGGCCAGCTTCGAGCGGGAGGCGGCGTTCCGCGCGGCGGTGATGCGGGCGGGAGAGGACAAGCGGCGGATCGTCGGCCTCTGGTCGCCCTACCCGGTCGAGATCGGAGAGATCGACGAGGAGCCGGCGGCGCCGATCCCGCGGATCGCCTGTCTCTGCGGGCTCGGCGCGGCGATCCTGTTCTACGCCTTCATCTGGTGGACCGCGACGCAGGCCTATCCGTTCGACAGCGGCGGGCGCCCGCTCCATTCGTGGCAGGTCTTCCTGATCGCCCCGATCGAGCTCGGCGCGCTCGCGGCCGGGATCGGGGGCATGGCCGCATTTCTCATCCGGGCGGGAATGACGCGCCTCCACCATCCGGCCTTCGATATCGACGAAGTAGAGCGCGCCTCGTCCGACCATTTCGTGATCGCGCTCTCCTGCGACGAGGAAGAGGGCGGCGATGTCCTCGGGCTGCTGGCCAAGGCGGGGGCGGTGCACAGCCGCCTCGTGACGCGATGAGGGTGGCGTGGCTCGCATTGCTGCTGCCGCTAGGCGGATGCGACCTGTCGATGACGCGGCAGGCGAAGCACGACGCGCAGGGTGGCGAAACGCTCTGGCCGGGAGGCCCGGCGGCCAGCGATTCGGCGCCGGACGGCACGGTGGCGCGGGACCAGCCGGATCGCGATGCCGCGCTCGCGACGCCGCCCGCCGTGACGCCGGCCCTGCTGGCACGGGGTCAGGGCAATATCGGATCTTCTGCACCG
>BACX01000839.1 GCA_000333335.1 Sphingomonas-like bacterium B12
AGTCCAAATCTGCTATCCGAGCCGGCGATCGTCGCGGCATGCCCCAGGCGGATACTGCCCCCCATCCGAAAGGTCGACTGGGCGGCCTGGGTCTCGGACTATTCCACGATCCGCGACGCTATCGAGGAAACCTATCCCGCCATCTTCAAGGATTTCAACAAGCGCCTGTTCACGCCCGGCGGCTTCTGAAAAGGCAACAAGGCGGCCGAGCGCATCTGGGAGACACCGAGCAGGAAGGCGGTATTCCTCGCGCCCACCGACATCTCGGCAGCGGGGTTCGGGGAGGCTGCCGGCCGCTATCGCCTGATGACTTTGCGCTCCAACGACCAGTTCAACACCACGATCTACGGCTATCACGATCGCTTTCGCGGCATCAAAGGCACGCGCGACGTGCTGCTCATGCACGAGGCGGACATCGCCGATGCCGGGCTTTGCGAAGGCCAGGTCGTCGCGCTGGAAAGCGATGCGGAGGACGGAGTCCATCGCCGCCGGGACGGCCTGATCGTCACGCCCTACGACATTCCGCGCGGGTGCCTCGGCGCTTACTATCCGGAGGCCAACGTCCTGATGCCGGTCGAGCATCATGCCGAGGAGAGCCACGTGCCGGCCGCCAAGTCCGTGCCGGTGCGGATCGCTGCGACCACCTGATGGGCCGGAAGGTCGATCTGCCGGTCCATCGGGCGCGGGCCTATCTCGAACCCGGTCCGGTCCTGCTGGTCACCTCCTGCCACGAGGGCGAGCGCAACGTCATGACGATGGGCTGGCACATGGTACTGGAGTTCACGCCGTCGTTGGTGGGCTGCCTGATCTCCTCGGGGAACCACAGTTTCGAGCTCGTGCGCCGCAGTGGCGAATGCGTGCTGAACCTTCCGACCATCGACATGATCGATACCGTGGTCGCCATCGGCAACCTGTCGGGCCGCGATCATGACAAGTTCGCGGAACTGGCACTGGAGACCGAACCCGCCACCGAGGTCGCGGCCCCGTTGCTCGCCGATTGCCACGCTCATTTCGAATGCCGCCTGGCCGACGACAAGATGGTGGACGCCTACAACCTGTTCCTGTTCGAGATCGTAAAGGCGCATGTCGCGCCGCGGCCGAAGCATCCCAGGACCATCCACTATACCGGCGACGGAGTGTTCGTGGTCGCAGGCAAGGTGGTGAGCCGACGCGGAGATTTCCGTCCGGCTCTCCTCGGCAATGGCCGCTAGCAGGTTCTCACGCCAGCATCCTGATCTTTGGCTCGCGATCGTAGAAGCGCCGCGCGGCCGCCTTCAGGAATTCGTCGCCGAGGCCGGTCACGCCGCCATCCGGCTCGATCCCGGCCTTGTCGAGCAGCGGCTGGGCGGCCTCGCTGGCGCCGATCGCCTTCAGGTGACCGAAGGCGTCCATGACGAACTGGATGGCGGCGCCTTCCTTAGACAGGGCCGCGGCACCGTCGTCCGAGAGGATGACCGCCACCGCGTCGAAGATCTGTGATGGCGAGCCGAGCAGCTGGCCATCAGCCTTCAGCGTCTTCCCATCGGAAAGTTTGGCACCGCCGATCCTGGGCGCGACGATCACCGCCTTGCCGCCAGCCTTCTCGACCGCCGCCTTGACCGCTTCGATCTCGTTGCCGTCGGAGCCGTCCGCGATCAACAAGCCGACCTGACGGCCTTCGAGCGTGGCCTTCATGTTCTTCTGGATCGACAGCGCATCGGACGGTTCGATGTCTATCGGCTCGCGTGCGGCCTCGGCTTTTTTCGGCAGATCGATGCCGAGCCCGTCGGCGACACGCTGGGCCAGCTCCTCGTCGACGTTGCGGAGGTTGGCGACGAGACGCGGCTGGACCTGCTCCAGCCCGACCTTGGAGAGCTCGAACACGAAGGAGGAGGCGATGTGCGCGCGCTCGCTGTCGGTCTGGGAGATCCAGAACAGGCGGGCATGGCTGTAGTGATCGGCGAAGAGCTCGGCGCGAATGCGCAGCTTCTCGCCCGCCTCCTCATGATCGGCGCGGCCCGGCGCGGTCGTGAAGCCCGTCATCGGGCATTCGCGCGGACCGTCGTCCTCGCCATGCGCGGCAAGGCTGTTGGGCTCGTAATTGGCCCGGCCCTTGGGCACGTTCATCTGCATCTGCCCGTCGCGCTGGAAGTTCATCACCGGGCATTTGGGCGCGTTGATCGGGATCTGGTGGAAGTTGGCCGTGCCGAGCCGCGACTTCTGCGTGTCGAGATAGCTGAACAGCCGGCCCTGCAGCAGCGGATCGTTGGTGAAGTCGATGCCCGGCACGACGTTGGCGGGGCAATAGGCGACCTGCTCGGTCTCGGCGAAGAAATTGTCCGGGTTCCGGTCGAGCCTCATGCAGCCGATGATGCGGACCGGGATCATCTCCTCGGGGATGATCTTGGTGGCATCGAGCACGTCCCAGTCGAGCTTGCCCGCGAAGGCCTGGTCGAACGCCTGGATGCCGAGTTCCCATTCGGGGAAAGCGCCGGTGTCGATCGCTTCGTAGAGGTCGCGGCGGTGATAGTCGTTGTCGGCGGCCTGCAGTTTCAGCGCTTCGTCCCACACGGTAGATTGCAGGCCGAGCTTCGGCTTCCAGTGGAACTTGACGAAGGTGCTCTTGCCCTCGTCATTGACCATGCGGAAGGTGTGGATGCCGAACCCCTCGATGGTGCGCAGCGAACGCGGGATCGCGCGATCCGACATCGCCCACATCAGCATGTGGGTGGTCTCGGGCATCAGGCTCGCCCAGTCCCAGAAGGTGTCGTGCGCGGAGCCGGCCTGTGGGTAGGCGCGATCGGCTTCCATCTTCACCGAATGGACGAGGTCGGGGAACTTCACGGCATCCTGGATGAAGAAGACCGGGATGTTGTTGCCGACCAGATCCCAATTGCCTTCGGTCGTGTAGAACTTCACCGCGAAGCCACGCACGTCGCGCGGCGTGTCGACCGATCCCGCACCACCAGCCACCGTCGAGAAGCGCGTGAAGACCGGTGTCTTCGTGCCCTTCCTGAACAGCGCCGCCTTGCAGATGTCCGAGATGTCGTCGGTCGCCTCGAAGGTGCCGTGCGCTGCCGATCCGCGCGCATGGACGATCCGCTCGGGGATGCGCTCGTGGTCGAAGTGGAAGATCTTTTCACGCAGCACAAAATCCTCGAGCAGCACCGGACCGCGCTCGCCGGACTTGAGGCTGTTCTGGTTGTCGGAGACGCGGATGCCCTGATTGGTCGTCAGGTGGGCCTCGGCATCCTTATGAGAGCCCTTGCACGGCACCTGCTGATGGGTCTCGCCGCCGTTGCCGTGCGAAGTGTCGTAGCGGGTCTCGGTCATCGTCGTCTCCAGGGCTTTGAGGTTGCCTGCAAGACGCTCGGAACGTCCGGAGGATGCCGGAAAATCGGGTTTTCCTGATGCAGATCAGCGGCTGTGCGCCGGCCGTGCATGGGACGCGACGATGCGAGTTGCCGACATGCAGCACCCTGCGGGATCAGCGCGTTGGGAGGGTTTGCAGCAGGAGACATCTCATGGTCGAGACGCGCGAAGCGCGAGCCGATGGCGCGTGCGTGTCATCGATCGGAAGCGATTTGCCATGAGCCTGCTGGCCCAGCCGATCAACTGCACGCTCAAGGCCAGCGGCGAGAGTTCCACCGACGCGATGATCGCGGTGATGAAGTCGGCGTCCGAGGAGAAGGGCGCGACGGTCGCCGGAACGGTCCGTGCCGCCGCGCTCGATATCAAGCCGGGCGTCACCTCCGACGAGGGCGACGGCGACGAGTGGCCGGAGGTGCGTGAGAAGATCCTCGCTGCCGACATCCTGATCCTCGGCACGCCGATCTGGATGGGATCGGCGGGAAGCGTTGCCAAGCGCGTCATGGAGCGCATGGACGCCTTCCTCGAGGAGACCGACGACCATGGGCGGATGCCGAGCTACGGCAAGGTCGCGGTCGCCGCGATCGTCGGCAACGAGGACGGCGCGCATTTTGCCTCCGCCCAGATCTTCCAGGCGCTGAACGACGTGGGCTGGACGATCCCGGCGGTCGCCGCCTGCTACTGGGTCGGCGAGGCGATGGGCTCGACCGATTTCAAGGATCTCGAGAAGACGCCGGAGATGGTGGCTAAGACGGCGAAGATGGTCGCTGCGAACGCCGTCCACCTCGCAGGGCTTCTCAAACGCGATGCCTATCCGGGCTGACCGATCCCGACGACATTGATCTCGAAGACAGGAAAAAGCGCCATGACCGACCGTCTCATCAAGCAGGATCCCCGTGCCCAATATCCCCGGCCGCCGTTCCCCGAGCAACCGCAGGATGCGCCGGGGCTGGCGCGGAAGATGGACCCGAAGCCCGATCATGGCGAGACGAGCTACAAGGGCTCGGGCAAGCTAGCCGGGCGCAAGGCGCTGGTGATGGGAGGCGACAGCGGGATCGGGCGCACCGCCGCCATCGCTTTCGCGCGCGAGGGTGCCGACGTCGCGATCTCCTATCTGCCCGACGAGGAGGCGGACGCACGCGAAGTGATCGCGCTGATCGAGGCCGATGGGCGCAGGGCGCTGTCGCTGCCGGGGGACATTACGGATGAAGGCTGGTGCCGCGATATGGTCGCGAAAGCGGTATCCGGGCTCGGCGGTCTCGACATCCTCGTGATCAGCGCCGGGCGACAGCAGTTCCGTGATCGCGTGGAGGAGGTATCGTCGGCGGATTTCGACCGGACACTCAAGACCAACCTCTATGCCATGCACTGGATCGTGCAGGCGGCTGCCCCGCATCTGGAAGCCGGCGCGTCGGTGATCACGACGGCCTCCGTTCAGGCCTATGATCCTTCGGCGATCCTGCTCGACTATGCGACCACCAAGGCCGGCATCGTCGCCTACACCCAGGCCCTCGCCAAGCAGCTGATCGAACGGGGCATCCGCGCCAACGTCGTGGCGCCGGGGCCGGTGTGGACGGTTCTCCAGCCGAGCGGTGGGCAGCCGCAGGAGAAGGTCGCGAAATTCGGCGAGGGCAGCGCCTTCGGGCGGCCGGGCCAGCCGGTCGAGCTGGCGCCGGTCTATGTCCTGCTGGCGAGCCAGGAAGGAAGCTACATCAGCGGCGAGGTCTATGGCGTGACGGGCGGCGCCGGCGTGGCCTGACGGCAGCGCCCGCCTGGGAAACCAATCGTCGCGAATGCGTTAGGCTGGGCGAGGGGACACGCTTCCAAGGGGAAGATCGACGGCTTGGCGCAGCTATTCCGCCCCGGAGCGAACAGGATCGCGCGGATCGCGTTGCTGGCGCTCATCCTCTCGCCGCTGGGGCTCGTCGCCGTCATCGTCCTCCAGCATACCGGCTATGTCACCGGGCAGGACCGCTTCGTCGAGCAGACGGTGCCGTTTAGCCACAAGCATCATGCCGGCGAGCTCGGGATCGATTGCCGCTTCTGCCACGTGGGCGTCGAAACCGACGCGAAGGCGACTGTCCCGACCACCGAGGTCTGCATGACCTGCCATTCGCAGATCTGGACGAACGCTGCGATGCTGGCGCCGGTGCGCGACAGCTTCGCGAGCGGCCAGCCGCTGGTCTGGTCGCGGGTCAACCGGCTGCCCGACTATGTCTATTTCGATCATCACGTGCATGTGAACAATGGCGTGCCCTGCGCGGCGTGCCACGGCGACCTGCGCGCCATGCCGCTCACCGCGCAGGCGAAGCCGATGACGATGCAATGGTGCCTCGATTGCCATCGCGATCCGGAGCGGCGGCTGGTGCCGCAGGACCGGATCACGTCGTCGCGCCCCTACGACCCGCCGATCCCGCCGGACGAGCTCAAGCGCATCCACGCGCATGTGCTCGGGCTGCAGCGGACGCGGCGCCTGACGGATTGCTCGACATGCCACCGCTAGGCGATCCTCCCTTCGTCGAGCGGCGCGAGGTGCTGCGGCTGATCGCGGCAGGCGCGGCGTCGAGCCTGGCGGGCTGCTCCAAGCCCGATCAGCCGATCGTCCCGGCGGTCGAGGACAAGGACGGCGACCGGGCCGGGCGGACGCGCCGCTATGCGACGACGCTCACGCTCGCCGGCTATGGCCGCGGCGCGACCGCGCTGGTGGTCGACGGGCGGCCGATCAAGCTGGAAGGATCGGTGCGTCATCCGGCCAGCCTCGGTGCCACCGATATGTTCGTCGAGACGGCGATCCTCGATCTCTACGATCCGCAGCGGCTGCGCGCGCCGGTCGGGCCGGACGGGATCGGCGGCTGGTCGATGCTCGAGCGCGCTCTGGTGTCGCGGCTGGCCGGCTCGAACGGCGAGGGCACGGTGCTGCTCACCGGTCGCGTGACGTCGCCGACCCTGCTCGCGCGGGTCGCCGAGGCACGCCAGCGGATGCCGGGCCTGCGCCACGTCCGCGCCGAGGCGATCGACGACGATGCCGAGCGCGAGGGCACGCGGCTCGCCTTCGGGCGGCCGTTGACCATGCGCCCGCGGCTGGCCGAGGCGGACGTGCTGGTGCTGCTCGATGCCGATCCCCTGGGGCCGGGGCCGGACCAGATCGCCTTCGCGCGCGCCTGGGCCGACCGGCGGCGGGCAAAGGGCAAGCCGCAGCGGACTTATGTCGTCGAGCCGTCGCTCACCCCGTCGGGCGTGTGCGCGGATCGTCGCGTCGCGCTGCACCCGGCGCTGATCGGCAATGTCCTGCTGGCCATCGCGGGATCGCTCGGGACTGGCACGTCCGGTGCCGTCGAGCTCCCGCCCGAGGCGGCCAGGGTTGTCGCCGCGATGATCCGGGATATTCGCGCCGGGCAAGGCCGCGCCATCGTGATGGTGAGCCGCGGCCAGCCGCCGCAGGTCCACGCGCTCGCCGCTTGGATCAATCATCGGCTCGCGGCGCCAGTCGATTGGATCGAGCCTGTCGATCCCGATCCGTCCGGCCATGTCGAAAGCCTTGCCGGCCTTTCGCGCGACATGGCGGCGGGCCGCGTGTCCACGTTGCTCGTCCTCGATGCCAATCCCGTGCTGCACGCACCGCCGGCGCTGGGCTTCGGCGATGCGCTGAAGCGGGTTCCTCTGAGCGTCTCCTTCGCGGGCTTTGCGGACGAGACTGCGATGGCGACGCGGTGGCGGGTCCCTCTGGCCCACGCGCTGGAAAGCTGGGGCGACGCGCGGGGGCCGGACGGAACCGTCGGCCTAGTCCAGCCGATGGTGAAGCCGCTGTTCGGCGGCCGCAGCGCGCTGGCGGCGATCGCCATGATCGATGCGGCAGGGCCTCGTCTTGGCGACCATGATCGCGTCCGCCGCCAGTGGCAGGCGACCGACGACACGCACTGGCGCGACCTGCTCGTAGCCGGCGTCGTGGAGGGCACGGCGGCGAAGCTGATCGAGGCCGGCGATGCAAAGCTCGTGATGCCTCAGCCATCGTCCGCGCCGCCCCCGATAGTGGTGACCCTGCCGCCATCGGCGACCCTGTGGACGGACGGGCGCGACCAACGCCTGGCGCAGGAATGCCGGGATCCGATCACCCGCCAAGTCTGGGGCGCGGCGCTCCGTATCTCGCCTAGCGATGCGCGGCGGCTGGGCGTGGTGGACCAGGATGTCGTCTCTTTCGCCGGCCTCACCGCGCCCGTGAAGATCGTCGAGGGGCAAGCGGACGGCGTGGTGACGCTGCCGCTCGGCCACGGACGCACGGCGGGCGGCCCGATCGCCACCGCGCCCGGAACCCTCGGCCCCGGCACCAATGCCTTCCGGCTTCGCGGCGCTCAAGGCGGCTGGGTGAGCGCGCCCGTGACGCTCGCGCCGACCGGCGATCGGGTCCACACGCCGCGCAACCAGCGCGATTTCGAGCTCGATGGCGAGGGGGCATCACTCTACCCCGTGCTGCAGCCGGGCGAGGCGGTCAGCAAGGCGCCGCCGCAAAAGTCCCTGTTGGAGGAAGGCCCGCCACCCCCTGCCGACGCGCCGCAATGGGCGATGGTGATCGACACGTCGGCCTGCATCGGCTGCAACGCCTGCGTCGTCGCCTGCCAGGCGGAGAACAACGTGCCCGCCATCGGGCCGGAGCAGATCGGCAAAGGACGCGACATGCACTGGCTGCGCGTCGATCGCTACGAGCATGAGGAGGGCGGCGGTTACCAGCCAGTACCCTGCATGCAGTGCGAGAAGGCGCCCTGCGAGCCGGTCTGCCCGGTCGAGGCGCCGGTGCACAGCGCCGACGGCCTCAACCTGCAGGTCTATAACCGCTGCATCGGCACGCGCACCTGCCAGGCCAATTGCCCCTACAAGGTGCGGCGCTTCAACTTCCTCGACTATGCCGGCGCCGATTTGTGGGGCGATCTCGATCCCGCGCCGATGAGCGCGCAGCGGAACCCGGACGTCACCGTCCGCGCCCGCGGCGTGATGGAGAAATGCACTTATTGCGTGCAGCGGATCGAGGCCGCCAAGCATGAGGCGGATGCTACCGGCGCACCGCTGCGGACGCCCGTCACCGCCTGCCAGTCGGCCTGCCCGACGCAGGCGATCCGGTTCGGCAATCTCGCCGATGCGGGATCGGACGTCGTCGAGCAGCGGCGGGATCCGCGTCACTATGCGCTGCTGGAGGAGCTCGGCACCCGGCCGCGCACCACCTACCTCGCCAAGGTCCGCAATGCCGGGGACGAGGCATGAGCGACGCCGCGCGCTGGCTGCTGCCGTCGATGCACGACCATCGCGCGATCACCGATGCGATCGCCGGGCCGCTCGTCGAGGGGCGGGCGGGGAAGCGCTGGTGGATCGCCTTGCTCGTCTCGCTCGGCCTCGCCGGGGTCGGCGCGCTCGCGACCGGCATCTCCTTCGCCTACGGGCCCGGCATGTGGGGCAACAACTCCGCCGTCGTGTGGGGCTTCCCGATCGCCAATTACGTGTGGTGGATCGGCATCGGTAACGCCGGCACCCTGATCTCCGCGCTGCTGCTGCTCACCCGCCAGAAATGGCGCAACGCGATCAACCGCTTCGCCGAGGCGATGACGATCCTCGCCGTCTCGATCGCAGGGCTGTTCCCGATCATCCACCTCGGCCGGCCCATGTATTTCTACTGGATGGCGCCCTAC
>BACX01000838.1 GCA_000333335.1 Sphingomonas-like bacterium B12
CACTGCCTGCACCGCGACCAATGGCCGCTCGCCCGCCTGTTCGATCGCGAGCGCAAGGCCGACCTCCGTCACCCGGCCATCGGCGCCGACGGGCAGCGGCACGGCGTCCTCGCCATGACGGCGGACCGCATCATGCTCCACCGTCGAGACGATGCGACGCCCCGCCTTCGCCCGCGCCATCACCATCG
>BACX01000837.1 GCA_000333335.1 Sphingomonas-like bacterium B12
GCCCCGTTTCGCGCGCCATTCGCGAACTGGACGACGCCGTCGCGAAAGCCTGCGCGCTGCGCTCGACGAGCAAGTCCGCGCGCATCACGCGGACGGCGCCGTCAGTTTCCCCGCGCCGCCTGGATCTGGGAGGCCCGTGCATGATCCGCGTCCACCACCTCGAAAACAGCCGTTCGCAGCGCGTCCTGTGGCTGCTGGAGGAACTCGGTCTCCCCTACGAGGTGATCCGCTACGAGCGGAACCCCAAGACGATGCTGGCGCCGCCGGAACTCCGCCGCGTCCACCCGCTCGGCAAGTCGCCGATCCTGGAGGATGAGGGCATCAAGCTGATCGAAACCGGCGCGATCGTCGAGCATCTGGTGAAGAAGGGGGACGGCTTCGGACCGCCCGACGACCTGCCGGGGATGCTGCTCTGGCGGCAGTTCCTCCATTATGCGGAAGGCTCGCTGATGCCGCCGCTGCTGGCGCTGCTGGTGGTGAACCGCCTCGGCCTGCTCGGCCGCCCGGCGAAGAAGCCGATGCTCGCCATGTTCGCGCAGCATCTTCGCTATCTGGAAAGCGAGCTCGCCACGCGCGACTGGTTCACGGGGTCGGAAATCACCGCCGCCGATATCATGCTGAGCTTCCCGCTGGAGGCGGCGAGCCAGCGCGGCGGGTTGGACGGGCGTTATCCGAAGCTGCAGGCGTGGCTCCAGCGCATCCATGCGCGGCCGGCCTATCGGGCGGCGCTCGCGAAGGGCGGGCCTTATGCCTATGCGTGAGTTGGCACGTTCATTTACGCTCCGTTCGTCCTGAGCATAGTCGAAGGACGGGCTGCGAACGGTAGCGCTTGAGGCCCGCACTTCGACTACGCTCAGTGCGAACGGGGTATGTGGTGCGAACGCAGAGGAAGGGGTGGGGCATGCTGGTATCGGACCGCCGGACGTTGCTCACCGGCATCCTCGCCGCCGGCGCCGCGCTCGCCCTCCCTTCGCGGCTCTTCGCCGCCACCGGCGTCCCGTTTCCGGCACCGCCCGCCGGCAAGCCCCCCGCGATCACCCAGGCCGAGCGCGAGCGGCGGATCGAGGAGGCGCGACGCCGGATGCGCGCCGCCGGCATCTCCGCGCTGCTGATCGAGCCGGGATCGTCGCTGATCTACTTCACCGGCATCGAGTGGCACCGCAGCGAGCGGCTCACCTGCGCGGTGATCCCGGCCAACGGCGACATCGCGATCGTCATGCCCTTCTTCGAGGAGCCCTCGATCCGCCTCTCGCTCAGCGTACCGGCGGAGGTCCGCACCTGGAACGAGGATGAAGACCCGACCGTCACCGTCGCCGGCATCCTCAAGGATCGCAAGGCCGCCGCCGGTCCTATCGCGATCGAGGAAACGATGCGCTATTTCGCGGTCGACGGGCTGAAGAAGGGCGTGCCCAACGCCGCGATCGTCTCGGGCGCCGGCGTCGTGCGTGGGTGCCGGATGCACAAGTCCCCGGCCGAGATCGCGCTGATGCGCACCGCCACCGACATCACCATCGCCGCCTATCGCTGGCTGGTGCCGCAGGTCGCGCCCGGCATGAAGGCGAGCGCGGTCAGCGGCATGATGGACGCCGCCACCCGCGCGATGGGCGGATCGCCCGAATTCTCGATGGTGCTGGTCGATGCCGCCGCAGCACTCCCGCACGGCGTGCGGGAGGACCAGACGATCGGCGAGAACAGCCTCGTCCTGATGGATTGCGGCTGCACGGTCGAGGGCTATCAGTCGGACGTGTCGCGCACCTTCGTGCTCGGCCGCCCGAGCGACCGCCAGCGGCAGGTGTGGGATCAGGTCCATCGCGGCCAGCAGGTCGCCTTCGCGGCGGCGAAGATCGGCGCGACGGCGGGCAGCGTCGACGATGCGGTGCGGCGCTTCTACGAGGGGCTGGGCTACGGCCCCGGCTACCGGCTGCCGGGCCTCTCGCACCGCACCGGCCACGGCATCGGGCTGGACGGCCACGAGCCGGTCAACCTCGTCCACGGCGAGACGCAGATGCTGGAGCCGGGCATGTGCTTCTCCGACGAGCCCGGTCTGTATCTGCCCGGCCAGTTCGGCGTGCGGCTGGAGGATTGCTTCCACATGACCGAGGCGGGGCCGGTCTGGTTCAGCCAGCCGCCGGAGAGTTTGGAGCGGCCTGTGTGAGATACGTGCGGCCGCATTAGGCTCCAAACCCAATCAGACTGTTGAAGCGTGGCGGCTTTCCTGATTCACTGCCGGTGTGGGTCACGGGAGGCATGGCATGGCACTGTTCTGGCTGTCGGATGAGGCGTGGGCGGCGATCGAGCCGCATCTGCCGAAGAACCAGCCCGGCGCTCGGCGTGTCGATGATCGCCGGGTGATATCGGGCATTTTGCACGTGCTGAAGGTGGGCTGCCGTTGGTGCGACTGCCCAGCCGATTATGGGCCGTCGACGACGGTCTATAATCGGTTCAACCGCTGGTCGCGGCGCGGCTTCTGGCTCAAGCTATTGGATGCCTTGGTGCATGCTGGCGTGGTCACGAGAAGCACCGCCATCGACAGCACCTACATCAAGGCTCAACGCGCGGCGTTCGGAGCAAAGGGGGGCGTGCGGCACAGGCGATCGGCCGCTCTCGCGGCGGCTGGACGACCAAGATCCACGCGCTCACCGACGTCATCGGCCGCCCTTACGCGCTGATGGTGACGCCGGGCAACGTCAGCGACATGAAGGCAGCGCCCGCGCTCCTCGAACGCGCCGGGCGCATGCGCTACCTGCTCGGCGACAAGGGCTACGACGCCGACGAGCTACGCCGCCTGGCCCGCGACGCTGGCACCATCCCGGTCATCCCCGGCCGGCGCAACCGCAAGCGCGCCATCCGCTACGACAAGAAACGCTACGCCGGCCGCCACCTCATTGAGAACGCCTTCTGCCGTCTTAAGGACTTCCGCCGTGTCGCTACCCGCTACGACAAGCTCGCAAACAACTTCCTGTCTGCGGTAGCACTGGCTACCATGATCTCATTCTGGCTTTGAGGTCCAGCATGCTCAATCCGGCGATGAACAACACCAAGTGGGACGAGCTGCGGCTTGCAATGTACGCTATTGCGCCGCCGCCGTCCTGGACCACGCTGTCCACAAACGGGCATCGCTCGCCGCCAGATCGGGAGTGGTTCTACCACTTCAGAGAAGGTGGGTATGAGTCGATCCTCTCTGTCGACATCCATGTTGAAGGTCCGGACCAGCGGGAACTTGTTCGTTCAGCTTTGAAGAAGGTGCATGTGCCCGGCGAGGAGTTGCCGGAAGGCTTCCGCGTGTTCGGCTACATCAAAAACGGCCAGACCACCGCGTTTCTGTAATGCCCGCTCTGGCAGCCTGATTGAGTCTGGACCCTAGGCAGTCAATCTGGATAAAACTAAAATCCCACCGCCAATCAAAAACATTGCAATCGGAGCTAACGTTATGATCTTACCAAAGGCTGTGTGAAAAGATGATACACGAATTTCCGATGATTCTCGGCCTTTGCTGATATTTTTTGGGTAGATTCATCTTGGGTATGTTCGTCTCGATCATCAGCGGTAGACCGACTTGATGATTTTATGACAAGACCAAACAAAGCGTTGAAGTTTTTCTTTGACCAATAAAACAGGTATATGCCAGCCAGGAAGGACGTCGCTGCGCCGGCCGAAAACCAGATAAGCGACCAAAATGCACTGTCTGGATCAATTTTGATGGCGCCCATCAGTATCCAAACACCCGCGATGTTGCTCGCGAGGGCTGAACTGAGCAGCCACGCCCATAAGGTGGCAGCCATCTTGCCATCCATGTCAGCCATGGCTTGAGCGAGGGCTAGGTTGCGACTCAATGCAGCTTTGTTCTCGCTCAATCTTTCGCGCAAATCCTCAAAGGATTTTTCTTTTGACACCATAAGTTCTCGCGAAAGCGCAAGCCTACGCTCCTCGAGCGATATTAGCCGCTCCTTTTGAATGTAAAGTGCTTCGCGCCGCTGCGATCGCTTAGGAGGACGATGGCTATGACGATCCATGATGCCCTTCGCTGAAGAACGTATTGGACTGACTAACATAAGCGGGCTGTGATGGCGCGATCAAAGGTAGCAAATCCTCACTCACTCCGATCGCAACCGCTCGCTTGCCCACGCCCGCGCGCTCCCCTAAATCCGCGCACATGACATCGACCAACGACATCCGCCGCTCCTTCCTCGACTATTTCGGGCGCGAGGGGCACCAGATCGTTCCTTCGGCGCCGCTGGTGCCGCACAACGATCCGACGCTGATGTTCGTCAACGCCGGCATGGTACCGTTCAAGAACGTCTTCACTGGGCTGGAAACGCGCCCCTACAACCGCGCCACCTCCAGCCAGAAGTGCGTGCGCGCTGGCGGAAAGCACAACGATCTCGACAATGTCGGCTACACCGCGCGGCACCACACCTTCTTCGAGATGCTCGGCAACTTCTCCTTCGGGGACTATTTCAAGGAGCAGGCGATCACCCACGCCTGGACCCTGCTCACCAAGGAATGGGGCATCCCGGCGGACAGGCTGACCGCCACCGTCTACCACACCGACGACGAGGCCTTCGATCTTTGGAAGAAGATCGCGGGGCTTCCCGAAAGCCGCATCATCCGCATCCCCACCAAGGACAATTTCTGGGCGATGGGCGACAACGGGCCGTGCGGGCCGTGTTCGGAGATCTTCTACGATCATGGCGATCACATCTGGGGCGGCCCGCCCGGATCGCCGGAGGAGGATGGGGATCGCTTCGTCGAGATCTGGAACCTCGTCTTCATGCAGTATGAGCAGGCGGCGAACGAGATCGTCGGCGAACTGCCCAAGAAGTCGATCGACACCGGCATGGGCATCGAGCGCGTCGCCGCCGTGCTGCAGGGGGTCACCGACAATTATGATACGGACACGTTCAAGGCGCTGATCGCCGCATCCTGCGCGCTCACCCGCACAGATGCGGAGGGCGACCGCCGCGCGAGCCATCGCGTGATCGCGGACCATCTGCGCTCGTCCTGCTTCCTGGTGGCGGACGGCGTGCTGCCGGCGAACGAGGGCCGCGGCTACGTGCTGCGCCGGATCATGCGCCGCGCGATGCGCCACGCGCATTTGCTGGGCGCCGCCGAGCCGCTGATGCACAAGCTCGTCCCCGCGCTCGTCACCGAGATGGGCGCGGCCTTCCCCGAACTCGCCCGCGCGCAGCCGCTGATCGAGGAGACGCTGAAGCTGGAGGAGACGCGCTTCCGCCAGACGCTCGCCAACGGCCTGCGCCTGCTCGACGAGGCGACGGCGGGGATGGGCGAGGGCGATACGCTGCCCGGCGCCACCGCGTTCAAGCTCTACGACACGTTCGGCTTCCCCTACGATCTCACCGAGGACGCGCTGCGCGGCCAGAACATGGCCGTCGACCGCGCCGGCTTCGATGCCGCGATGGCCGAGCAGAAGGCCGCCGCCCGCGCCGCCTGGAAGGGTTCGGGCGAAACGGCCGCGCAGGAGATCTGGTTCGACATCGCCGAGGAACTGGGCGGCACCGAATTCACGGGCTACGCCGCGACCGAGGGCGAGGGCACCGTCGTCGCGCTGATCCGCGATGGCGAGCGCGTGAACGCCGCGATCACCGGCGACGAGGTGGTCATCCTCACCAACCAGACGCCCTTCTACGCCGAGAGCGGCGGGCAGGTCGGCGATGTCGGCATCATCACCGGCGAGGCCGGGTTCGAGGCGGAGGTGACGGACACGTCCAAGCCGCTCGGCCGCCTCCACGCGCACAAGGCCGTGATCGAGGGCGGCGAGGTGAAGGTGGGCGATGCCGTGTCGCTCAAGGTGGATGTCGAGCATCGCAACGAGGTGCGCGCCAACCACTCGGCGACGCACCTGCTCCACGCGGCGCTGCGCAACACGCTGGGCAAGCATGTCAGCCAGAAGGGCAGCATGGTCGCGGCCGAGCGGCTGCGCTTCGATTTCGCGCACCCCAAGGCGATGACCCCGCAGGAGGTCGCGCTGGTCGAGGCCGAGGTGAACCGGCATGTCCGCGAGAACGGCAGCGTCGGCACCCGGCTGATGACCCCCGACGATGCGATCGCGGCGGGCGCGATGGCGCTGTTCGGCGAGAAATATGGTGACGAGGTGCGCGTGCTGTCGATGGGCCGGGTGGGTGACGGCACCTATTCGGTCGAGCTGTGCGGCGGCACCCACGTCAACGCGACGGGCGACATCGCCTTGTTCAAGATCGTCTCGGAGAGCGCGGTGTCGAGCGGCGTGCGCCGCATCGAGGCGCTGACCGGCGAGGCGGCGCGCGTGTGGCTGACCGGGCGCGAGGACAGCTTGAAGGAAGTGGCCGCTGCTTTGAAGGCCTCGCCCGACGAGGTGCCTGCGCGGGTGCTCTCGCTGATCGACGAGCGCAAGCGGCTGGAGCGCGAGCTGGCCGAGGCGAAGAAGGCGCTGGCGCTGGGCGGCGGCGGCGCGGGCAAGGCCGAGACGGCGGTGGAGCAGGTGGCCGGCCACGGCTTCATCGGTCAGGTGATCGAGGGGCTCGACCCCAAGGGGCTCCGTGGATTGGTCGACGAGGCCAAGCAGAAGCTCGGATCAGGCGTGGCGGTGCTGGTCGCGGTCAACGAGGGCCGGGGATCGGTCGCGGTCGGCGTGACGGATGACCTCAAGGGCGCGGTGAGCGCGGTCGATCTGGTGAAGGCGGCGGTGACGACGCTCGGCGGCCAGGGTGGCGGCGGACGGCCGGATATGGCGCAGGGCGGTGGGCCGGAGGGCGGCCGGGCGGCCGAGGCGGTCGCGGCGGTGAAGGCGGCGCTGGAAGGGGTGACGGTGGGAGCTTGAGGGGCGCCGTCAGTTGGCGCGGCGCAACCTGCGGAGCAGGTAGGCGAGCATACTCGCCATAGCCGACGCAGCCAGAAATCCTGCCAGGCCGATAGGCCCATCGTAGAATGGTATGGTCTTGATCGACACTGGCCCGAGAACGGCGATGTCGATCAAAACTCCCAGCACGAACGATACGATCAACGCTGCCAAATTCCAACGGAAGAGCAAGCCCGCGGCCATTCCGGTGACGACGAACATCTCAATCAGCCGACTTTGGGCGTGTCGGGATTGCCCTGCTCTTTGATCTTCCGATTCCAAACACGTGTGGCTACACCTGATATCGTTTCATAGGCGGACGAGGCGCCGCTGGTAGCAGTGTTGGCCACCACGGATGAGCCATGGCGAATGACCTCGGCGCCCGAGACCGCGAGGTCTGCGCCAATCTGCGCGACGTGCTTTGTCCCTTCGGTCGCAATGGAGAAACCATCGGCGAAGCGATCCGAAACGGCCCGCGTTATGTCGCCAAGATGGCGCCCGAACGTCACGGCTGCGGCCTTAACCCAGCGCTTGATTTCTGCCATTCCTCGCTGTTCAGCAGAGCGGCAAATTTGTTGATCGCGAACTGCAACATGTCGCGAAGTAGCTGAAACCCGAGCCCAAGGCCTTCGCCAACCAGGTTGATCAGCTTGTCCTTTTCTTCGTCGGTGAGGGCTTGATAACCATAATAGACGGCGCCCAAAGCCGCGCAGGTTATTGCCATCGGGTTGGATGCGAAGATCGGTGCCAATGGTACAAGCGTGCCGTTGAGCGGGTTGCCGAGTATCATTTGCCCGGCCGCAAGCAATCCGGCAGGGCCGCGATAACCGATGCCGTAGCCCTTCAGGCTTTCGCCCAATATCTCGCCCGCGCGGCGTATCGCGGGTACGGTCGATTGCCGCATCTGGCGAAGGTGATCGCCGAGGAAATCATCCAGCGCTTCGGGCGTGTGATAAACCGCTCGAAGTGAGCGGGCCATCGTACCGTCCCCGCCTGCGGTAGCGAGCGTCAAATCAGCAGCCATGCTTGTACCCCTGCAGAGCGCCAAGATGGCATAAGGTTTAGGAACGAGGAAGGGGCTTCAAACCTCCCCTATCCGCCGCCCGCGCTCCTTCGGTGCCTCGCTCATTCCCCCCATCTCCATGATCTCCGCCCGCTGCTGGCCGCGTTTCTCGTGGATCGAGGCGATCACCGGGCCGACGGCGACGCCGATCTCGGTCAGCACCGCCTCGGAGAGCTGGAAGCTCGATTCCAGCTGCTCGGGCACCGCATCGGTGGCGCCGGCGCGGTAGAGCTGGGCGGCGTGGCCGGCGTCGCGGGCGCGCACGATGATGGGGAGATCGGAATGATCGCCCCGGATGCGGCGGGTGAGGCGTAGCTGCGCGACCGGATCGTCCATCGTCAGCACCACCGCCGCCGCTTCACCCAGATGCAAGCGGTCGATCATCTCCGGCCGGCTGGCGTCGCCGAACAGCACCGAGAAGCCATCCGCCCGCGCCCGCGATACGGCATCGACATCGCTTTCGACCGCCAGATAGGGCCGATCGTGCGTGCGGAGCATCTCCGCCACCAGCCGCCCGACACGGCCGAAGCCGATCACCAGCACGCGGGGCTGGCCGGAGGGGGCGGGGGCGTCCTCCGCCTGTTTCGTGCTGCGCCGCTCGACCCGCCTCGCCACGTCCTGCCCGGCGCGCGCCAGCAGCGGCGTGATGGTGAGGCCGATCGCGGTCACCGTCTGCCAGAAGGCGGCGGTCTCGGGCAGCACCAGCCCGGCCGCCTGCGCGGTGCCGAGCACGATCAGGGTGGTTTCGGAGGGGCTGGCCATCAGCAGACCCGTCTCCGCCGCCACGCCCGGCCGCGCGCCGGAGAAGCGGAGCAGCAGTGCCGTCACCACCGACTTGCCGATGACGATCCCGACCACGGCGAGCAGCAGTGATGCCCAATTCTCGCCGATCGCCGCGAGATCGATGCTCATCCCCACCGTGATCAGGAACACGCCGAGCGCGAGGCCGCGGAAAGGTGCTGTGATCACCTCCACCTCGGTATGATATTCGGTCTCGGCGATCAGCAGCCCGGCGAGCAGCGCGCCGACGATCGGCGACAGGCCGGCCGACGCGGTGAGGATCGATGCGAGGATCACGACAAGTAGGCTGATCGCCAGGAACAGCTCCGGATTCTTCGCCCGCGCCGCCTGCGCGAACAAAGGCGGCAAGAGGAAGCGGCCGGCGACCAGCAGGATCGCCACGGTGAGGCCGCCGGTCAGCAGGGTCTGGCCCAGTTCCGCCCAGCCGCCGCCCGCCGTCGGCCCCATCGCCGAGAGCGCGAAGATGATCGGCACCAGCGCCAGATCCTCGAACAGCAGCATCGCGAAGGCCGACGAGCCGACCGGCCCGCTCGTCCCCACCATCGGCAGCACCAAAGCGGTGGAGGAGAGCGCGAGCGCGAGGCCGAGACCGGCGGCGCCCTCCCAACTCTGCCCCGCCATCGCCAGCACACCGCCGATCAGCGCGGCGGACGCCAGTAGTTCCGCCGCGCCGACGCCGAACACCTTGGCGCGCATCTGCCACAGGCGCTTGAACGACAGCTCCAGCCCGATCGCGAACAGCAGCAGGATGATGCCGAACTCGGCGAACGGCTCGATGGCGTGCGGGTCGCTGATCGTGACGTGGTAGAGCCACGGCCAGTGCGGCGTGAAATGGCCGAGGCCATGCGGCCCGAGCGCGATGCCGACGAGGATGAAGCCGATCACCGGGTTCACCTTGAAGCGCGCGAAGGCCGGGATCACGATGCCTGCCGCGCCGAGGATCACGAGCGCGTCGGAAAAGCCGGTGGATGTTGGGGTGAAGCCTGCCATACGGGCATCATTGCAGATCGGTAATGTGGAAGGCCAATGAAAAGGGGCGGCGGAGCCGTGTCGCTCCGCCGCCCCGTTCAGATCGTTGCCCGGATCGGGATCAGGCCCAGGTGGCCATTTCCTTCTCGAGGTTGACGCGGATCGCGTCGAAGAACTGCTCGGTGGTCATCCAGTTCTGATCCGGCCCTACGAGGATCGCGAGATCCTTGGTCATCTGGCCGCCCTGCACGGTGTCGATGCAGACCTTCTCCAGCGTCTCGGCGAAGCGGGTGACGTCCGGCGTGTTGTCGAACTTGCCGCGGAAGGCGAGGCCCTGCGTCCAGGCGAAGATCGAGGCGATCGGGTTGGTCGAGGTCGCCTTGCCCTGCTGGTGCATGCGGTAGTGGCGCGTGACGGTGCCGTGCGCGGCTTCCGCCTCGATCGTCTTGCCGTCCGGCGTCATCAGCACCGAGGTCATCAGGCCGAGCGAGCCGAAGCCCTGCGCCACCTGATCCGACTGCACGTCGCCGTCGTAATTCTTGCAGGCCCAGACGAACTTGCCGCTCCACTTGAGCGCGGAGGCGACCATGTCGTCGATCAGGCGGTGCTCGTAGACGATGCCGGCAGCCTGGAACTGATCCTTGAACTCGGTCTCGAACACCTCGGCGAACAGATCCTTGAAGCGGCCGTCATAGGCCTTGAGGATGGTGTTCTTGGTGCTGAGGTAGAGCGGCCAGTTGCGGCCGAGCGCGTAGTTCATGCTGGCGCGGCCGAAATCGCGGATCGATTCGTCCAGGTTGTACATGCCCATCGCGACGCCCGAGGCGGGGAAATCGAACACGTCGTGCTCGATCACGTCGCCATTCTCGCCTTCCCACTTCATGGTCAGCTTGCCCTTGCCGGGCACGCGGAAGTCGGTGGCGCGATACTGGTCGCCGAAGGCGTGGCGGCCGACGACGATCGGGTCGGTCCAGCCGGGGATCAGGCGGGGAACGTTCTTCATCACGATCGGCTCGCGGAAGATGGTGCCGCCCAGGATGTTGCGGATCGTGCCGTTGGGCGACTTCCACATCTTCTTTCAGGCGAATTCCTCGACGCGCGCCTCGTCGGGCGTGATCGTG
>BACX01000836.1 GCA_000333335.1 Sphingomonas-like bacterium B12
CGCCAGCGCGTGCCGGAGCGGTGACGCGGCCGGACGATCTCTACGGCCTGCTCGGCATGTTGCCGCTCGGCCTCGCGCTGATCGACCGTGACGGGCGCTTCCTTTTCCAGAACGAGGCGTTCCGTGCCGCCGCCGGCATGGGCGAGATCGAACATGCCGTCTATCCGAGCGACCTCGTCGTGAAGGAGGACAAGTCGGCGGTGTCCGATGCCGTCCGCCGTTTCGCGGGCGCGAAGCCGGCCTCCTCCGGCCCGTTCGGCAACGCGCCGATCTTCTCGGGTGACATCGCGGTCCGCCTGCGCCAGCGGCCGGACGAACCGGTCTCGCTCACGGTCGCCTCGGCACGTGGACTGGGCGACGCGTCGGTGATCCTCAGCCTCAAGGATTCGGCCGAGGAGGGCCGCCTCCAGCGGCAGGTCGCGCAGGCCACCAAGATGCAGGCGGTGGGTCAGCTGGCGGGCGGCGTGGCGCACGATTTCAACAATATCCTGACCGCCGTGCTGGGCCATTGCGATCTCATCCTGATGCGCCACACGCCCGGCGACAGCGATTATGACGACATCCAGCAGATCCGCCACAACGCCAACCGCGCCGCCGGCCTGACCCGCCAGCTGCTCGCTTTCTCCCGCCAGCAGACGCTGCGCCCGCAGGTGCTCCAGCTGCCCGACGTGATCTCGGAGGTTTCCAACCTGCTGCGCCGCCTGATGGGCGAATCTATGCAACTGGTGATCAACCACGGCCGCGCGATCGGATCGGTACGCGCGGACCCCGGTCAGCTCGAGCAGGTGATCGTCAACCTCGCGGTGAACGCCCGCGACGCCATGCCGCAGGGCGGCACGCTGACGATCCGCACCTATGGCGTGTCCGCCGCCGAAGTCCGCCGCCTCGGCGCCGACGTGCTGCCCGCCGGCGACTATTCGGCGTTCAGCGTCACCGACACCGGCACCGGCATCCCGCCGGACGTGCTGCCCAAGATCTTCGAGCCCTTCTTCACCACCAAGGATGTCGGCAAGGGCACCGGTCTCGGCCTCTCGACCGTCTATGGCATCGTCAAGCAATCGGGCGGCTTCATCTTCGCCGATTCGGAGATGGGAAAGGGGACGAGCTTCGTCGTCTACCTGCCCGTGTTCCACGGCGAGGCCGCCGCGCCGGAGAAGGAGAAGGCCAAGGAAGCGCCCCAGGAATTGTGGGGTTCGGGATCGATCCTCGTCGTGGAGGACGAGGATATGGTCCGCTCCGTCGCCGAGCGCGCGCTCAGCCGCCAAGGCTATCAGGTCCGCACCGCCGCCAATGGCGAGGAGGCGCTGGAAATCCTGTCGCACGTGCCGCCGGGCGAGAAGAGCAGCGGCTTCGACCTGCTGATTTCCGACGTGATGATGCCGACGATGGACGGCCCCACCATGGTCGCCCACGCGCGCGAGCGCTTCCCCGATCTGCCGATCCTGTTCATGTCGGGCTATGCCGAGGAGCAGCTGCGGCGCTCGATCAACCTCGACAACGTGTCGTTCTTGGCCAAGCCGTTCTCGGTGCAGCAACTGGCCGAGGCGGCGCGCGACGCGCTCGCCCGCCATGCCAAGGCCGAGAAGGCGCGATAAGTGCTTGTCGGCCCACGGCTTCGGCGGCTAGGCGTTAACGCATGACGAGCCGCTCCATCCTGATCGTCGAGGACGAATCGCTGATCGCGATGATGCTCGAGGATTTCATCGACAGCCTCGGCCACGCCGTCGCCGGCACCGAGGATACGGTGGAGGGAGCGCTGGCGCAGACGGAGGCGGGCGGCTTCGATCTCGCCATTCTCGACGTGCACCTCCACGGCAAGGCCTGCTGGCCGGTGGCGGACGCGCTGGCCGATCGCGACATCCCCTTCATCCTCGCGACCGGCGGCCACACCGAGGAGCCGCCCGCCCGCCACGCGGCCGCGCCGGTGCTCTCCAAGCCCTTTACGCTGAACGGAATCGAACAGGCGATCGACGCCGTCGCGTGATCGTGCTTGCGACGCTGGCGGAGGCCGTGCGAAATCTGCTCCCGTCGCTCGGAGTCGCGAGCGCTGGCGGCGAGTGACCATGCTTCCCTTCCTGTTTTCCCTCGTTGCGGCCGAACCCTTCGATGTCGCCGCGCATCCCGTGATCCTGTCCACGCATGCCGAAGGCGCGCAGCTCTACGAATGCAAGGCGGCGGCCGACGGCGCGCTGCGCTGGGCCTTTCGTGAGCCGATCGCCACGCTGATCGTCGACGGCCGGACCGTCGGCCGGCATTATGCGGGGCCGAAATGGGCGCTCGACGACGGCAGCGTCGTGCAGGGCAGGATGGTCGGGACGACACCCGGCGCCACCGCCGCCGACATCCCCGAACTGAAGCTGCAGGTCGTCGATCGGCAGGGTCAGGGGCGATTGACCGAAGCCGCGTTCGTGTACCGGCTCCATACGAAAGGCGGGGTGCTGGATGGCGCCTGTCCGGCGCTGGGTGCGCTGCAGTCCGCGCCCTATTCGGCGGATTACGTTTTCACGAAGTGATGGCGTTCCGCACTTGTTCCGTCGGAACATACATGGTACATCCTCCCGCAACGGAGACGCGCATTGATGCCCGCGCGGTCCCGCTCTAACTGGGAGACTGGCAGATGGCCGCATCACTCAAGGTTATTGGGGCGAACGCTGACATGATCGACAAGCTGGCGGTTTCGGATAGGCAGAAGGCGCTCGACGCCGCACTGGCGCAGATCGATCGCGCCTTCGGCAAGGGCTCGGCGATGCGCCTGGGTTCCAAGGAAGCGATGCAGGTTGAGGCGATCTCGACCGGGTCGCTCGGCCTCGACATCGCGCTCGGTGTCGGCGGCCTGCCGCGCGGCCGCGTGATCGAGGTGTACGGCCCGGAAAGCTCGGGCAAGACGACGCTGGCGCTTCACGTCATCGCGGAGGCGCAGAAGAGCGGCGGTACCGCGGCCTTCGTCGATGCCGAGCACGCGCTCGATCCGGTCTATGCCAAGAAGCTGGGCGTCAACATCGACGAGCTGATCGTCTCGCAACCCGATACCGGCGAGCAGGCGCTGGAGATCACGGACACGCTGGTCCGCTCCAACGCGATCGACGTGCTGGTGGTCGATTCGGTCGCGGCGCTGGTGCCGAGGGCCGAGATCGAGGGTGAGATGGGCGACAGCCATGTCGGCCTGCAGGCGCGGCTGATGTCGCAGTCGCTGCGCAAGCTCACCGGTTCGATCAGCCGCTCGCGCTGCATGGTGATCTTCATCAACCAACTGCGCATGAAGATCGGCGTGATGTACGGCAACCCCGAGACCACGACCGGCGGCAACGCGCTGAAATTCTACGCCTCGGTGCGCCTCGACATCCGCCGCACCGGCCAGATCAAGGATCGCGACGATATCGTCGGCTCGGCGACCCGCGTGAAGGTGGTGAAGAACAAGGTTGCGCCGCCGTTCAAGCAGGTCGAATTCGACATCATGTACGGCGAGGGCATCTCGAAGATCGGCGAGATCCTCGATCTCGGCGTGAAGGCGGGTCTCGTCGAGAAATCCGGCGCGTGGTTCAGCTACGACAGCGTGCGCATCGGGCAGGGGCGTGAGAACGCCAAGAATTTCCTCCGTGAAAATCCGGAAATGGCCGCCAAGCTGGAAGCCGCCATCCGCCGCAAGACCGATGACGTCGCCGAAGCGATGATGACGGGGCCGAGCGAAGAGGATGACGTCTAAGGCAGGCTGAAGTGCCTGGCCCCGATCTTTCCTCCCTGAAAAGGGGGGTAGGGTAGGTCAGCGGAGAAGAGGCTCGAAGCCTCTTCTCCGCTCGATGCTGGATGGCCGTTTCGTGTCGGGCGGCGCTGGAACGGCTGCGGTTCTTCTACTCTGAACTTCCCTCACACGTGCAGCCTTTGTCGCTTTTCACCCGCTGCCCACGGGTCTAGCTTCGGTCCATGGACAAGGAAGAATGGGCAGGCCGCGTCGGCGACGTGTGGGCCACCGAGCAACGCCGCACCGATCGCACCTTCGAGCCGGTCGACAAGGCGCTGGTGGATGCGGCAGTCGCGGCCGTCGACGGGATCGCCGCTCCGCATATCCTCGATGTCGGCTGCGGCGCGGGGACGACCAGCTTCTCGCTGGCGGCCCGCCTGCCGGGTGCGGCGATCACCGGCAT
>BACX01000835.1 GCA_000333335.1 Sphingomonas-like bacterium B12
CCAAGGTGCCGGTCGATTGGCTGATCTCGAAGGATTATGCCGCCCAGCGCGCCAAGCTGATCGATCCGCGCAAGATCACCATGCCGGTCTATCCGGGGCAGGCGCCGAGCCATGGCGACACGACCTATTTCTCCTGCGCGGATTCGTCCGGCATGATGGTGTCGATGATCCAGTCCAACTTCCGGGGAATGGGATCGGGACTTGTCGCCGACAGATTGGGCTTCATGTTCCAGGATCGCGGGCAGCTCTTTTCGCTCAAGGACGGCCACCCCAACATCTACGCGCCGGGCAAGCGCCCCTTCCAGACGATCATCCCCGGCTTCGCGACGCGGGGCGGCACGCCGTGGCTCGCCTTCGGGGTGATGGGCGGCGACATGCAGCCGCAGGGCCAGACCCAGATCATCGTCAACCGCGAGGATTACGGGCTGGACGTGCAGGCCGCCTCCGACAGTCCGCGCTGGCATCACGAAGGCTCCTCGCAGTCGATGGGCGAGGACGGAGCGGGCCTACCGCCGTCGGGCCTGCTGCGTCTGGAAAGCGGGGTGCCGGAAGCCACGCGCGCTCAACTCGCGTCCATGGGGCATGTAATCGGCGCGTCGGACGGCGGCTTCGGCCGCTACGAATGTGTCGAATACAAGCCGGATGCCGGCCAGTTGGTCTACGCCGCCGCCAGCGAGATGCGCGCGGACGGGTGTGCGCTGGCCTACTGATCGATCGTCATTGCGAGCGAAGCGAAGCAATCCAGAGCCGCAAACGCCGCGCATCTGGATTGCTTCGTCGCTCTGCTGCTCGCAATGACGGACAAGCTCAGTCCTCCCGCTTCGCCCCGTCGAGCAGCGCGTCGCGGCGCGCCTGTTCGGCGGTGTCGCGATCCCTTTCCGCCTTGGTGCGGCCGAATTTCGCACGGTTGGCCTCGGCCTGTTTGTCCGCCTCTGTTTTGGCACGCGCTTTCCGCGATCGGTTGAGGTTGACGATCTCGACTATCACTTGCTCCTCAGTTCTTGGCCAGATGCGCGGCCAGCCACTGCGCCGCCTGATCGGGCGACACCTTGCCGCTGTCGCGATCGACCATGTAGTTCGCCTGCCGCATCGCCGCCACCGGGATCGCGCCGACCAGCGGCTTCACGGCCGCGAGGAAGCGCGCATCGTGTGCGTGCGCTGGCGAGACCAGCAGGATCGCATCATAGCCCGGCAGCGCGTGCTTCGGATCGGCGAGCACCGCCAGATCGTCCGCCGCGATCCGCCCGTCGGACGAGAAGGCCGAGATCACGTCGGCCTGCCCGCTTTCCAGCGCGCGGTACATGAAGGTGGGCGAGTAAGCGCGCTGCGCGGCGAAGTGCAACCCATAAGCGGACTGCACCGCGCGCCATTCGGGGCGGGAGAGGAATTCGAGGTCGGTGCCGAGCCGAAGCGACGGCGCGGACGCGGCAAGCGACTGCAGGTCGCCGATCCCCCGCCCCTTCTTCATCGCCAGCGCGTACGCGTTCTCGAACCCCAGCGGGCCGACCAGCGCGGCGGGCTTGAGGAAATCGGCAATCCCGGCCAGCGTCTCGGCACGCGGCGCGGGCCTGTCGCGGTGCATCGAATCCGCCCAGATCGTGCCCGAATAATCGACATAGACGTCGATATCGCCCTGCCTCAACGCACGCAGCGCCACCGCCGACCCCAGCCCCTCGCGATAGCTCACCGCATAGCCCGCCTTCTCCAGTCGGTCGCCGATCAGCCGGGCGAGGATATATTGCTCGGAGAAGTTCTTGGCACCGACGACCACCGTCTTCTGTTCGCCCCCGACCAGCGGCGCGCACGCCGCGAACAGCCCGATCGCGACGCCCGCCGCGCCGAGCCACAGCGACCAGTGCTCGCGCTTCGCCAGCCCGCGCTCGACCAAAGCGAGCAGCCCGTCCGCCGCCAGCGCCAGCGCCGCCGAAGCGAGGCACCCCTTGAGCACCTGCCCCCAATCCTCGGTCTGGAGGCCGGCGAAGATCAGGTTGCCGAGGCTCGCTGCACCCACCGTGGTGGCGAGCGTCGCGGCGCCGATCGTCCAGACGGTCGCGGTACGGATGCCCGCCATCACGACGGGCGCCGCCAGCGGCGCCTCGACCAGCCGCAGCCGCTGCACGGCCGTCATGCCGATGCCGTCCGCCGCCTCGATCACCGCCGGGTCGAGTCCGCGCACGCCGGCGACCACATTGCGCAGGATCGGCAGCAGCGCATAGAGGGTCAGCGCCATCCAGGCCGGCAGGAAGCCTAGCGCCGGCACGCCATGCCCGACCATCAGCAGCAGCGGATAGAAGAGTGCCAACAGGGCGAGGCCGGGGATCGTCTGGATCGCGCCCGCCACGCCGAGCACCACGCCCGCCAGCCTCGGCCGTCGCGCGGCGGCGAGGCCGAGCGGGAGCGCGATCAGGAGCGCCAGTCCCAGCGCGGCGGCCGAGAGCAGGATGTGGTGCGCGGCGAGCGATGCGATTTCGGTCACCCCCGCAACGCCTCGATCGCCTCGGCCTGCCGCGCCGGCACCGCGACCAGCGCGTCCGCCTCCGGTCCCGCCTTGCCGGAGAGCATCTCGGCCGGCGTCGCATCCGCCACGATCCGTCCCTTCGCCATCACCAGCACACGATCGGCGAGCAGCAAGGCCTCGGCCATGTCGTGCGTCACCATGATGCTGGTGAGGCGGAGCCGATCGTGCAGATCGCGATAGCGCCGCCCGATCGCATCGCGCGTCACCGGATCGAGCGCGCCGAACGGCTCGTCGAGCAGCATCAGCTTCGCCCCCGTCGCCAGCGCGCGCGCCACGCCGACACGCTGCCGCTCGCCGCCGGACAAGGCATCGGGGCGACGCCCGGCATAGTCGGCGGGAAGCTCCACCATCGCCAGCAGGTCCGCGACATCGGGCGCGACGCCACCGGCCACACGCACCGGCAGCGCGATATTCTCGGCGACAGTCATATGCGGCATCAGCCCGATCGACTGGAAGACATAGCCGATCCGCCGTCTCAGCAGCGGCGCCGGCCCCTCGCCGACATCGCGCCCGCCGATCGTGATGCGGCCCTCGTCCGGCTCGACCAGCCGGTTGACCATCCTGAGCAGCGTCGACTTGCCCGCCCCCGATCCACCGACCAGCGCCACGAAGCTGCCCGCCGCGACCGTGCAATCGACATGATCGACCGCCAGACCGCCGAAGCGCTTGACCACCTGCTCGAACCGCACCTCCGGGCCGCTGTCTTCCATTGCACCTCCGCTCGGCTCTTCTACTGTCGCGATGCGATGACCGCCCGTCAAACCCCCTGGGGCCTCTCCCCCGATGCCGATGCGATCGAAACGATGGCCCGCGCCGCGATGGCCCGCCTGCCGGACGCCTTTCGCGCCCATCTCGACGATGTGGTGCTGCAGGTCGAGGAGTTCGCCGACGAAGCGGTGCTGGACGAGATGGGGATCGACGACCCCTTCGCGCTCTCCGGCCTCTACACCGGCCGCCCCATCGGCATGAAGAGCGTGGACGACAGCGGCACGATGCCCGACGTCATCCACCTCTATCGCCGCCCGCTGCTGGACGAATGGGCCGAGGGCGAAGTGACGCTGGAGGCGCTCGTCACCCATGTGATCATCCACGAGATCGGCCACCATTTCGGCCTGTCGGACGACGACATGCATGCGCTGGAGGATGGCGAGGCGTGATGCTGGCGTTACGCGACGCCGCCTGCCTGCGCGGCGACCGGCTGCTGTTCGAGGGGCTGTCGCTGACGGTCGCGGCCGGCGAGGCGCTGGTCGTCACCGGCCCCAACGGCGTCGGCAAATCGAGCCTGCTGCGGATCGCCGCCGGACTGCTGCCCCCGTCGGCCGGCTCAGTCGAGCGTGCGGGCCGGGTGGCGTGGCTGGGCGAGGCGGCGGCGCTCGACGGTGATCGTACGCTGGGCGAGGCACTTCGCTTCTGGGCGAAGCTCGACGGCACCCGGCCGGACACCGCGACGGAGGCGATGGGCATTGCGCACCTCGCCCACGTGCCGGTGCGCTATCTCTCGACCGGCCAACGCCGCCGCGCGGCGATCGCACGCACGGTGGCGAGCGGCGCGCCGCTGTGGTTGCTCGACGAGCCGGCCAACGGGCTGGACACCGAGGGGATCGATCGGCTCGGCGACGCGATCCGCGCGCATCGGAAGGCGGGCGGCAGCATAGTCACCGCTACGCACCTGCCGCTGCCGGTCGACGATGCGGAGAACCTCGTGCTCGACGGGATCCTCGCATGATCTCCCCCCTCATCCTGCGCGATACGCTGCGCGGCCTGCGCGCCGCCGGCCTGCCTGTGGTCTTCTTCCTGATCGCGGCGACGCTGTTCCCCTTCGCGGTGGGGCCCGACGCGCGGCTGCTGGCGAAGGCCGGTGGCGGGATGCTTTGGCTGGCGGCATTGCTCGCCGCGCTGCTGCCGATCGAGCGTCTGGTCGCGCCCGATGCCGAGGCCGGGGTGCTCGATCAATTCGCGGCGCGCGGCATCCCCGACGAGGGCATCGCCGCCGCCAAGATCGCCGCCCACTGGCTGAGCTTCGGCCCGCCGCTGATGCTGGCGGCGCTGCCCGGCGCGGCGCTGCTCGGGCTGGACGGCGCGACGCTCGGGCGGCTGGAGGCAGGCCTCGCGATCGGCACCCCTGCGCTCGCTGCGCTGGGCGTGACGGTGGCGGCGCTCACCGCCGGGCTGCGCGGCAGCGGCGCGCTCGCCGGCCTCGTGCTGCTGCCGCTCGCCGTGCCGCTGCTGATCTTCGGCGCGGGCGCGCTGGAACCGGCGAACGCACAGGCGCTCAAGCTGCTGGCCGCAACCGCACTGCTCCTCACTTTCGGCGCACCCTTTGCCGCCGGTGCGGCGTTACGAAGCCTTCGAGACTGACCAACGGAGCCCAAGATGAAGCGTATCGCCCTTGCCCTCGCCGTCGCCCTCCCGCTGCTGGCGCCCATCGCGGCGACACCGGTCGAGGCCGCGCCCGCCGCACAGCCTATCCCGACGCGCACCGTGGTGATGCAGGACCGCAAGTTCCGTCCGCAGGTGATCCGGCTGAGGATCAACGTGCCGACCCGAATCGTGCTGGTGAACCGCGACGTGAGCGGCCACAATTTCTCGGCCAAGGGCTTCTTCGCGCGCGCCGACATCCGCGATGCGCGCGGCGGCGCGCAGGCGATCCGCGAGGGCATCATCTCCGTCCCTTCGCAATCGACCCGCAGCTTCGTGGTGACGCCGCGCGTGCGCGGGCCGTTCGATCTCACCTCGTCGGTCGCGCTCGACGTCGCGTCCGGCATGCAGGGGCAGATCCTGGTCTATTGATCCCCGGACCAGCGCGCGAAGATGGCGGTGGGGAGGAGCAGGCCGCGCGCCTCCTCGCGCACCGCCATCTCGCCGGCCTCGACCGTGCCGCCGAGATCGGCGGTGGCCTGCCGCAGCAGTTCGGCAATGGCGAGCGCCGACATGCGGACCGCATAGACCGTGAGGACGAGGAATTTCGATTCGCGGTCGAGCAGCTTCACGCAATCGGCGATCAGGCCGGGCAGGCCCTCTTCCAGCCGCCAGGTCTCGCCGGTCGGGCCGCGCCCGAACTTGGGCGGGTCGAGCATGATGCCGGCATAGCGCCGCCCGCGCCGCACCTCGCGCGCGGTGAACTTGGTGGCGTCGTCGATCATCCAGCGGATCGGCCTGTCGGCCATGCCTGAGAGCAAAGCATTGGCCTTGCCCTGCTCCACGGATTTTTTCGAGGCATCGACGTGCGTGACCTTCGCGCCCTTCGCGGCGAGCGCGAGAGAACCGACGCCGGTATAGCCGAACAGGTTCATCACCTCGTCGTCCGGGGCGACGCGATCGCGCATCCACGCCCATTGCGGCGCCATGTCGGGGAAGAATTGCAGGTGGCGGAAGGGGGTGTTGGCGGCTTGGAACTTCACGTCCTGCCAGCCGAGCGGCCAGTCGCGCGGGACGTTGCCATTCAGATGCCAGCGGCCGCCGCCATCCTCGTCGGACGCGCCGAGGAACTCGCCGTCATGCTTCCACTCCGGGGAGGCCGGCGTCCACATCGCCTGCGGCTCGGGCCGCACGAAGCGGAAGCGGCCGTAGCGCTCCAGCTTGCGGCCGTGGCCCGAATCGACGAGGCCGTAATCGGCCCACGGTTCGGTGATGAGGGTTTGGAGCGTCACGCCCCGTCCTCAGGCGACACGGGCCAGCTTGCCGCCGACGCTCGCCGTCGCGATGCCGCCGCCGATCGCGTCGTTCGCGGCGCGGCGGGCGTGGGCGACGTCCACCGCATCGATCTGGGCGACCGTCTCCGCCACCGGCACGATGCGGCCATGGACCTGGATCTGGCGGGCGAGATGGTCGCAGCGCGCCTGCACCGATTCGAGGCCCATCAGCAGCCCCGCCTTGGCTTGCGCCTGCGCGCGCGCCAGTTCGGCTTCGGACAGATCCTCGGTCGTGCGCGCCAGCACCTCGCGGGCGAGCGCGAAGGCGCGCGGCGCATCCGCCTTGGCCGAGGCGCAATAGACGCCGAGCTGGCCCGTGTCGGCGGCCGCGCTGCTCCACGCATAGACCGAATAAGCGAGGCCGCGCTGCTCGCGCACTTCCTGAAACAGCCGCGAGGACATGCCGCCGCCCGCTGCGCTGGCGAACAGGTTGAGCGCATAGGCATCGCCATGCCGCTGATCGACTCCGGGATGGGCGAAGGCGACGTGGACCTGATCGAAGCGGCGGGCATCGGTCACCACGCCGGAGGCGAAGCGCGCCGGCTCGAAGGCGGGCGGCGCCCCGGCGGCGAGATCGCCGAAGCGCGCCTCGGCCAGCTTCAGCAGCGCATCCTCGTCCACCTTGCCGGCGGCGGCGAGCACCAGCCCGGCCGGGCGATACTGCTCCTCCAGCCAGCGCTTAAGAGCCGCCACGTCGATCGCGGCGATAGTCTGCGCGTCGCCGAGCACCGGGCGGCCGTAGGTCTGGCCCGGATAGGAAGCGGCGGCGAGGTGATCGAAGATGATGTCGTCGGGCGTGTCGCGCGATTCGCCGAGTTCGGCCAGCACCACCTGCTTCTCGCGCTCCAGCTCCTCGGCCGAGAAATGCGGCGCGCGGACGAGATCGGCGATCAGGTCGACGCCGAGCGCGAGATCGTTGGGCAGCAGACGCGCGTGGAAGACGGTGGTGTCGCGCGAAGTCCAGGCGTTGAGCTGGCCGCCGACATCCTCGGCGGCTTCCGCGATCTGGCGCGCATCCCGCTCGCCGGCGCCCTTGAACACCATATGCTCGACCATGTGGGCGAGGCCCGTGAGGTGGGCGGCTTCCGAGCGACTGCCGACATCGGCGTAGAGGCCGACCGCCAGCGTCTCGACGCCGGGCATCGGATCGACCGCGACGGTCAGCCCGTTGGGCAGGCGGTGAAGGCGCGGGTTCAAGCCTTCGGCCTCGCGCGCTCGGCGATGTAGCCGGTGATCGCCTCGAACCTGGCGGGAAGGGTCGCGTAGCGCTCCTCCTTCTCCATCAGGCCGCCGATCCTATCCGGCAGCGGAGCGCGCGTGCCGATCGCCGCTTCCACCGCGTCGCCGAACTTGGCGGGGTGCGCGGTGGCGAGCGTCACCACCGGCACGTCGGACGGAAGATCCGCCGCACGCGCCGCCGCAAGGCCGATCGCGGTGTGCGGATCGATCACCTGCCCCGAAGCGTGCGCCCAGCGCATCGCGTCCACCATGCCCGCATGATCGACGCGGGCGCTGGCGAAGTCGGCCGACGCGCGATCACGCTGCGCCTGCGACAGTGCCATCGTCCGGTCGTTCTCGAAGCCACCCATGGCCGCCGCCAGTGCGCCCGCATCGCGACCATGGAGATCGAACAGCAGCCGCTCGAAATTGGAGCTGACCTGGATGTCCATCGAGGGCGTCGCGGTCGGCGTCACCGTGCCGGTCGAATAATCGCCGGCCGAGAGCGCGCGGTGGAGGATGTCGTTGACGTTGGTCGCGACGATCAGCCGCGACATCGGCAGGCCCATCTTCTTGGCCACGTAGCCGGCGAACACGTCGCCGAAATTGCCCGTCGGCACCGAGAAGGCGATCGCGCGGTGCGGCGCGCCGAGGCGCACGCCCGCATAGAAATAATAGACGATCTGCGCCGCCAGCCGCGCCCAGTTGATCGAGTTCACCGCCGAAAGCTGGAAGCGCCCGGCGAAGTCCCTGTCGCCGAACATGCGCTTCACCAGCGCCTGCGCCTGATCGAAGTCGCCCTCGATCGCGATGTTGTGGACATTGGGCGCCAGCACCGTCGTCATCTGGCGGCGCTGCACGTCGGACACGCGGCCCTTGGGGTGCAGCATGAAGATGTCGATATGCGCGCGGTTGGCCACCGCCTCGATCGCCGCCGAACCGGTATCGCCCGAGGTCGCGCCGACGATGGTGAGGTGCTGGTCGCCGCCGGACAGGAACCGCTCGAACAGCAGCCCCAGCATCTGCAGCGCTACATCCTTGAAGGCGAGCGTCGGGCCGTGGAACAGCTCGAGCAGGAAATGCCGATGATCGAGCTGCGCGAGCGGAGTCACCGCCGCATGGCTGAAGCGGCCGTAGGCGGCCTCGCAAAGCGCGCGCAGATCGGTCTCGGACAGCGCATCGCCGACGAAGGGCGCGAGAATGCGCACCGCCGTCTCGGCATAGGACAGGCCGGCCAGCGCCTCGATTTCAGAGGTCGTGAGCGTCGGCCAGGCCTCGGGCACATAAAGCCCTCCGTCGGACGCGAGACCGGCGAGGGTGGCAGCCTGGAAGCCGAGCGCATCGGCCTGCCCACGGGTGGAGATGTAGCGCATATGGCCGCGCGGCTTAGACGCAGGGGCAACGGGGGGCAAGCGGAGAGGGCTGACAGGACGTCCGTTCCGGAACGCATCCGCATGATCCGACGCGCGCCGGACGGCCCACTCGACCCGCGACGATCGGCGAAGGCGATCAGCCGCCCGTCTTGCCGGCTCCGTTCGTTTTGCCGATCACCGTTCCCGCGCACAATTGCTTGACCCAGGGCAGCGACCGCAGGCTCGCGCCGGTCGGCTTCTCGAACGATCGGAACGGCGTCAGCCACGTACCGTCACTGCTCGTCGCGAGATTGGCCTTCATCACGCCGTTCAGATCGACGGCCCGATCATAGGCTTTCGCGATGTCGCTCCAGTCCGAAGGCGACAGACGCGCCTGCCGATCGACCGTGCGCAGCGTGCGCCATGCCTCCATCTCGATATCCTGGCTCACGATGAAGGTCTTGTAGGATCCCCTGGCATCATAGAATCGCTGCTTCGACGCGAGGCTCATGTGCGCGAGCGACTGATCGGCGATCGCCATATCGAACGCGCTGTCGTCTCCACCGAACGCGCTCGGGCGGCCGATCGGCCCCTTGATGCCAAGCGGTGTGCCCGCATCATGCCGCGCTAGGATGACACCCAGATCGGACAGGCGCTGATCGATACAGGCCTGCTGATCGACCCGCGCCAACATAGAGCCGTAATAGCCCTCCACCTGCCCGTTGAGCACTTCCTCGTCCTGATGGACGACGTGGCGCCAGTGTGCCCACTCGACCACCTGCTCGAACGCGAGTGCGATCAGCACGCCGATCACGATGATCCCGACTTCGCCGAAAAACTGGCGCCAACCATGGATCGGCTTTGGAAGATGAACGTGCATGTGCCCCCCTGATCGCGCGCAGCCTAGCGCCAACGTTACGGGAAGGGAATGATCCTGTGCACCGGCAGGCCGCCGGCTTCCAATGTAGGATTTCGTCTGTCACGGTCGCGCCGGTCAGGGTGGCCAGCCCCGGTTCCTTCTTATCGTCGATCGCCGCGTAGGAATGTCTTTTTTTCGCCTTCGCGGCTGTCAACTTCGTCAACTTCGGGCGACGAAGCCGTCAGCCGGCCGACGCCCTCCCCCGCCGCCACAGCGCGATGCCGTAGATCAGCACCGCCAGCGTGGCGAAGATGAACCACTGCACCGCGTAGGCGAGGTGGTTGTTGGGCACGTCGTCGAGGCTGGGCGGCTGGCTCGGCTGCAGGCCGGGTGCTGCGACGGCCGAGACGATCAGTATCTGGCCATCGTGGTCCGGCCCGATCACGCCGGAGACCTCGCCGCCCTTCCAGCCGGCCGGCGCGTCGGGTTTTTCGGACCAGCCCATGTCGACCGCGAAGCCCGGTCCCTCGGCGCCGGTGCGGCAATCGGCGATGTGCTTCCAGCCCGACTGGCCGGCATCGTTGCGCCCGGCGCTCGCCCGCCAGCCGACGGGCTGGAGGCAGAAGGCCTCCGACTTGCGGAACAGCAGGGACTGGTCGGTCAGGTCGCGCGGGAAGGCGACCGGCGGCTTTCCGGCGGCGGCGCGATATTCGGCGAGCAGCCCCTCCTTCCAATGGAGCCGGTGCAACTGCCAGATGCCGAGCCAGATCATGATGCCGGCGGCGGCCACGACCAGCAGGGTCGGCAGGATCGGGATGCGCTTGATCACGGTCACCCTGCGGTCTGTGCGTCGGTCATGCCCCACCCATAACCGCGCGGCCGCCAAAGACGAAGGGCGGAAGCTCGCGCCCCCGCCCTCAAGTCTCGCATCTCCGCAGTCGTTCCGTCAGCCGGCGTAGGTCGCGCCCCAGCCGCCCCATACGTAGATGGAGAGGAACAGGAACAGCCACACCACGTCGACGAAGTGCCAGTACCAGGCCGCCGCCTCGAACCCGAAATGCTGGCGCGGCGTGAAGTCGCCCTTGTAGGCGCGGATCAGGCACACGATCAGGAAGATCGTGCCGACGATGACGTGGAAGCCGTGGAAGCCGGTCGCCATGAAGAAGGTGGCGCCGAAGATGTTGCCCTTGAACGCGAACGGCGCGTGGATGTACTCCCACGCCTGGATCGAGCTGAACAGCAGGCCGAGCAGGATCGTGCACCACAGGCCCTGCTTCAGCCCCTTGCGGTCGCCATGGATCAGCGAATGGTGCGCCCAGGTGACGGTGGTACCCGAGCAGAGCAGGATCAGCGTGTTGAGCAGCGGGAACTTGAAGGGGTTGAGCGGCTCGATCCCCTTGGGCGGCCACACCCCGCCGACCGCTTCCACCGCCTTGGGGAAGAGCGAAGCGTCGAAGAAGGCCCAGAACCAGCCGACGAAGAACATCACTTCGGACGCGATGAACAGGATCATGCCGTAACGCAGGTGGAGCTGCACCACCGGCGTATGATCGCCGGCATGCGCCTCCTTGATCACGTCCGCCCACCAAAAGCCCATCATCGAGACGGTGAGCAGCAGGCCCACCGGCAGCAGCAGCTTGCCGTAGGGAACCGAGTGCATGAACATGATCAGGCCGGATGCGAGCGCCAGCGCGGAGAAGGCCGTCAGCAGCGGCCAGGGGCTCGGCGGAAGGATGTGGTAGTCGTGGTTCTTCGCACCGGCCATCGTCTCTCTCGTCCCTGTCTGTCGGCTCTTGAGGCCGCGTTCGGCATGGACCTTAGCCTTGGGTGGGCGCCTGGTCCACAGGATAGAATGTATAGCTGAGCGTGATCTCGCTGACCCCGGCATTGTCCGGGTCTTTCAGAAAGGCGGGATCGACGTAGAACACCACCGGCATACGCTGCGTCTCGCCGGGCTGGAGTGTCTGCCGGGTGAAGCAGAAGCATTGCACCTTCACGAAATATTGCGCGCTCTGGTCCGGGGATATGTTGAAGGCGGCCGATCCCGTGATCGGCTTGTCGGACAGGTTGGTCGCGTCGAAGAAGGCGAGCTGCCGGGCGCCGATCGCCACGCGCTCGGTCTTCTGTTCGGGCTCGAACGTCCAGTGCAGCTTGTCGGAGACGTTGGCGTCGAAGCGGACGGTGACGATCTTGCCGGTGTCGCCCGGCGCCTTCGCCCCCTCTTCGATCCGCGCGGTGCCGCCGAAGCCGGTCTGCTGGCAGAAGATGCGGTAGAGCGGCACGGCGGCGAAGCCCATGCCGACCATGAAGCAGGCGACGAGGCCTGCGATGATGCCGGTGCGCAGGTTGCGGGAGGCCGCGCTCACTTGATCATCTTGGCGATGCTGATCGCGTAGACCAGCACGACGAAGGCGCCCAGCAGCAGGGCGGTGACGATCGCCCGGCTGCGCTGGCGGCGACGGACTTCGGTTTCGGTATCGGGATCGAGGGCCATCAGGCGAACCACAGCTTGTCCACGACCAGCACGCCGAAGGTCGCGAAGAGATAGAGGATGGAATATCCGAACAGGCGCCGTTCGGCCTTCATCAGCGCCGGGTCCGCCTCGCGGCTGAAGCCGACGCGGGCGGCGAGCGCGAGGAAGACGAGGTTCAGCGCGATCGCGGCGATGCCGTAGATCGGCCCGGCGAGGCCCAGCGGCCAGGGCGCGATCGCTACCGCCGCCATCGGCCAGCTGTAGAGGAAGGCCTGCAGGCGGGTCGCCTTCGTGCCGGCCACCACACTCATCATCGGCACGCCAGCGGCGGCATAGTCTGAATTGACGAACAGCGAGAGCGCCCAGAAATGCGGGGGCGTCCACAGGAAGACGAGGAAGAAGAGCAGGACGGGCAGAACGTCCACCCGCCCCGTCACCGCCGCCCAGCCGATCAGCGCGGGAAAGGCGCCGGCCGCACCGCCGATGACGATGTTCTGCGGCGTCCGGCGCTTCAGCCAGACGGTGTAGATCAGCACGTAGAAGAGGATCGAGACGGTGAGGATGGCGGCGGCGAGCGCGTTCACCGCCAAGCCCATCAGGATCACCGAGAAGGCGGCGAGGCCCACGCCGAAATGGAGCGCGGACTGGCGGTTCATGCGCCCGGCGGGCAGCGGGCGGTTGGCCGTCCGCTTCATCTTCGAATCGAGATCGGCCTCGTACCACTGGTTGAGCGCGGCCGCCGCGCCGGCACCCAGCGCGATGCACAGGATCGCGGTGAAGCCCAGCACCGGATGGATATGGCCCGGCGCGATCAGCAGGCCGCACAGACCCGTGAACACCACCAACGTCATCACGCGCGGCTTGGTCAGCGCCCAGAAGTCGCGCCATTCCGCCGGCATATTCGAGGTAACGATCGGCGCGCTCGCCATTCTGTCCTTCATCTCACTCGAACCAAAGCCCGGAGCGGAAACGTCGCTCCGGGCGCGGCCCTAGCAGAAAATGCGATCCGGATCAGTGCCGTGAATCAGTGGTGATCGCTGTCGCCGATCACCGGCAAGGTCTCGAACTGGTGGTAGGGCGGCGGGGACGGCAGCGTCCACTCGAGCGTCGTGGCCCCCTCGCCCCACGGATTGTTCGGCGCCTTCTTGCCCGCGAACAGCGTGTAGAACACGTTCACGAAGAAGAAGATCATGCTGAACGCCATCACCATGTAGCCGATGGTCGCCAGGTGGTTCCACTTCTCGAAGGCGTCCGGATAATCCGGATAACGGCGCGGCATCCCCTGCCGGCCAAGGAAGTGCATCGGGAAGAATAGCAGGTTCACGCCGATGAAGAACAGCCAGAAGTGGAGCTGGCCGAGCACTTCCGAATACATCTTACCCGACATCTTCGGAAACCAGTAGTAGAAGCCGGCGAACAGCGAGAATACCGCGCCGAGCGACAGCACGTAGTGGAAGTGCGCGACGACGTAGTAGGTGTCCTGGTAATAGTTGTCGATGCCGCCGTTGGACAGGACCACGCCGGTCACGCCGCCGACGGTGAACATGAAGATGAAGCCGATCGCCCAGACCATCGGGGTCTTGAACGAGATCGATCCACCCCACATCGTCGCGATCCACGAGAAGATCTTGATGCCGGTCGGCACTGCGATCACCATGGTGGCGGCGGTGAAATACATCTTCGTGTTCACATCGAGGCCGGTCGTGTACATGTGGTGCGCCCACACGACGAAGCCGACCACGCCGATCGCGACCATCGCGTAGGCCATGCCGAGGTAGCCGAAGACCGGCTTGCGGCTGAACGTCGCGATGATGTGGCTGATCATGCCGAAGCCCGGCAGGATCATGATGTACACCTCCGGGTGACCGAAGAACCAGAAGAGGTGCTGGTAGAGGATCGGATCGCCGCCGCCCGAGGCATCGAAGAAGGTCGTGCCGAAATTACGGTCGGTCAGCAGCATGGTGATCGCGGCGGCGAGAACCGGCAGCGCGAGCAGCAGCAGGAAGGCGGTGACCAGCACCGACCACACGAACAGCGGCATCTTGTGCAGCGTCATGCCCGGCGCGCGCATGTTGAAGATGGTGGTGATGAAGTTCACCGCGCCGAGGATCGACGAGGCGCCCGCGAGGTGGAGCGCGAGGATCGCCATGTCCACCGCCGGCCCGGCCGAGCCGCTGGTCGAGAGCGGCGCGTACACCGTCCAGCCGGTGCCGGCGCCGTCCCCCGTGCCGCCCGGCACGAAGGTGGACCCGAGCAACAGCATGAACGCCGGGATGATCAGCCAGAAGCTGATGTTGTTCATGCGCGGGAAGGCCATGTCGGGCGCGCCGATCATGATCGGCACGAACCAGTTGCCGAAGCCGCCGATCATCGCCGGCATGACCATGAAGAACACCATGATCAGGCCGTGCGCGGTGATCAGCACGTTCCACAGGTGGAGCGCCGCGTCGTTGCCGGCGGGCTGGCCCCACATATGCGCCCAGGTGGGCAGATACTGGATGCCCGGCTCCATCAGTTCGGCGCGCATCATGCCCGAGATCGCGCCGCCGATGATACCGGCGGTGATCGCGAAGATCAGGTAGAGCGTGCCGATGTCCTTGTGGTTGGTGGACATGAACCAGCGCGCGAAGAAGCCCGGCTTGTGATCCGCGTCGTGATGATGCCCGTGGGCGTCGCCATGCGCTTCGAAGAAATGCGGGGTGGCCGTGGTATCGGTCATCGGTCCGGGCCTCAGTTGGTCGTGGCGGCCTGCGACGCGGGCGTCGCGGCGGCGGTGCTGTTCTCGGTCGCGGTGGTGGAAGCACCGGCGCCGGGTTCAGGATTGGCGGTGCCCGCCGGCGGATTGCTGATCGGCGAGTTGGCCGTCGCGTCGCTCGACGCCGGCTTCGCGGCACCCGGCATCGTACCGCCATTGGCGGCGACCCACTGCGCGAACTGCTGTTTGGAGACGACCTCGACCGCGATAGGCATATAGCCGTGGCGTGCGCCGCACAGTTCCGAACACTGGCCGTAATAGAGGCCGGGGCGGTTCACCTTGAACCACGTCTCGTTGAGACGGCCGGGCACGGCGTCCATCTTGGTCCAGAAGGCCGGCACCGCGAAGGAGTGGATCACGTCGTCCGAGGTGGTGATGATCTTGATCACCGAATCGACCGGCACGACCATGCGCGCATCGACGCCGAGCTGGCGGGGCTCGCCCTTCGCCTTGTCCTGCGCGTCGGTCAGGATGTTGGAGACGACCTCGAAATCGCCATTGTCCGGGTATTGGTAGGACCAATACCATTGGTGGCCGATCACCTTCACCGTCAGATCGGGCTTCGGCGTCGCATATTGGCGGGCGAGCAACTTGATCGACGGCACCGCGATGCAGAGCAGGATCAGCACCGGCGCCACCGTCCACACGATCTCGATCGCGGTGTTGTGGCTGGTGCGCGACGGCGTCGGGTTGGCGCGACGGTTGTAGCGGACGATGACGATCGCCAGCAGCAGCAGCACAAACAGGCTGATGGCCGTGATCACCCAGATCAGTGCGGTGTCGAAATGCTGGGCGAACAGGCCGAGATCGGTGACCTGAGGCTGCAGCGAGATCTTGTCGGTCGGCTGGCCGATGCCCGGCGTCGGCTGGTAGAATTCGGGGATCTTGGACGCGGCGGGGGCCGGCGTCGCGGCGGCGCTGTCGGCCGGCGCGGCGGCGACGGGCGCGGCTGCATCCTTGGTGGTCGCGGTGGCGGCGGCCTGGCCGGAGGCCGGAGTCGTCGCGGTCGCGGTGGGGGAAGCCGTCGCAGGCGTCGCCGCAGGGGCTTGCGCATAGAGCGCGCCACCCAGCGCCATGGTGGCGATCAGGCCCGCAAAACCCAGTGACTTCAAACTCTTCATGTCACCCCTCTTCCCACATGGCCGTGCCGCAGGCTCTTGCCCATCATCGACCATTGGGCGGCTTTATAGCAAGCGAACGCAAAGCCTCAAGCGCCGATAACCGCGGGGCAGCACGCCAGCGGATTGCCTGTGGCGCCCGGCACGCCTATCAGCGCGCGATCCGGGGGACTCGGAACCCAAGGTTTTCGGAAGGCTGACATGACCGACGACGAGGTGCTGGCGGAATTCCGCGCGGCCGAAGCCCTGCTGGACGGGCATTTCATCCTGTCCTCCGGCCTGCGCAGCCCCACCTATCTGCAGTGCGCGCGCGTGCTGATGGACCCCAAGCGCGCCGCGCGACTGTGCGCCGAACTCGCCTCACGCTTCACGCCGGCGGTACACGCCGGCGTCACGGCGGTGGTGTCGCCGGCGATGGGCGGTGTGATCGTCGGCTACGAGATGGCGCGCGCGCTGGGCGTCGAGGCGATGTTCGTCGAGCGCCCGTCCGGCACGTTCGAGCTGCGTCGCGGCTTCAGCCTCGAGCCGGGCCAGAAGGTGCTGATGATGGAGGACGTCGTGACGACGGGCCTGTCTTCGCGCGAGGCGATCAAGGCGATCGAGGAAGCCGGGGGCCGCGTGATCGCGGCGGGCTGTCTGGTCGATCGCTCGAACGGCACGGCGGATGTCGGCGCGCCGCTGACCGCGCTGCTGACCATGAACGTGCCGACATACGCGCCGGACGAGGTTCCGCCGGAGCTGGCGGCGATCCCGGCGATCAAGCCCGGCAGCCGGGCCAAGGCCGCTTGAAGCGTCTCGCGAGCGTCCTTGCGGCGCTCGTGCTGACCGCCGCTGCACCGGCGCCCGCCCCGCTCGACCGGATCGTCGCCCCCGCGAAGTTCGATGGCGTGGTGATCGCGGGCGATTCGGACAAGCCCAGCTACGTCCATGGCGATGCGGACGCGACGTGGCGCTGGGCATCCGTTTCCAAGCAACTCGCCGCGACGATCGTGATGCAGGAGGTGCAGGCGGGCCGCCTGTCGCTCGATCGGCCGATCACCGACTGGTGGCCCGAATGGCCGCATGTCTTTTCGGATCTGATCACGATCCGCCAGCTGCTCCAGCACACCAGCGGCCTCGCCGATCCCAACGAGGACGGGCCGAACGACAGGAGCGGGATGCCGCTCTTCTACCGCCCGCCGCCCGGCCAGGGCACGATGCAATATGAGGCGACGCATTATTGCGCCGAGCATCCCCGCGCCAAGCCGGGCCTCGTCTTCCACTACGACAATTGCGACTTCATCGTGCTGGGCGCGCTTCTCGAGCGGACGACCGGCAAGCCCTATACGCAGCTGTTGCGGGAACGGATCGCCGGGCCGTTGGGATTGAAAATCAACCTCTTCTCCCCCGATCGGCCGCCCGCACCGCATGTCCGTGGCATCGCGAAACCCGGCGTGCGTGAGGACATCGGCAATCTCGGCACCTATGGCGCGGCGGGGTCGGTCTATGGGCCGCCGATGGCGCTTTACGCCTTCGATCGCGCGCTGATCGCCCACACGCTGCTCGGCGATGCCGCGACCGCCGAGATGTGGAAGGGCGAGCCCGGATGGGGACAGGCGGCGCTCGGTCAGTGGCAATATGACGCGACGCTGGCGGGCTGCACCGCCCCCACCTCGATCGTCGAGCGGCGGGGCGAGATCGGTGGCGTTCAGATTCGCAACTTCATACTGCCCGCGATGGGCAAGGCGCTGGTCATGTTCACCCGGCGGGGCGATTTTATCTTCGGCGAGGTTTGGCAGGGCAAGGGCTTCGCCTATAGGGCGCTATCGGCCGTGGGATGTGCTTCATGAGTGGCAAGCTGAGGTTAGGCGTCAACATCGATCACGTCGCGACGATCCGCAATGCGCGGGGCGGGCTGCATCCCGATCCGATCCGCGCCGCGCAGGTGGCGCAGGCGGCCGGTGCCGACGGCATCACCGCGCACCTGCGCGAGGATCGCCGCCACATCATGGACGAGGACATCGCCCACCTGATCGGCGCGATCTCGCTGCCCTTGAATTTCGAGATGGCCGCGACCGAGGAGATGGTGGCGATCGCGCTCCGCCATCGCCCGCACGCCGCCTGCATCGTGCCCGAGCGGCGCGAGGAGGTGACGACCGAAGGCGGCCTCGACGCCGCGCGCCAGCACAATCACCTGAAGCCACTGATCGCGCGGCTGGGCGAGGCCGGCATCCGCGTCTCGCTGTTCATCGAGCCGGATTCGCGCCAGATCGAGGCGGCGATGTCGCTCGGCGCGCCGGTGGTGGAGTTCCATACCGGCGCCTACGCCCATGCCGAGGGCGAGAAACAGGTGGCCGAACTCAAGCGCCTTGCCGACGCCGCCGCGCTCGCCGCCAAGAACGGCATCGAACCGCACGCCGGCCACGGCCTCACCTACGACAATGTCGTGCCGGTGGCCGCCATCCCGCAGATCGCCGAGCTCAATATCGGCCACTTCCTGATCGGCGAGGCGATCTTCACCGGGCTGGAGGCCAGCGTCCGCCGGATGCGCGAATTGATGGACGAGGCGCGGTGATCATCGGCATCGGATCCGACCTCTGCAACATCGACCGGATCCAGAATTCACTGGATCGCTTCGGCGAGCGCTTCATCCAGCGCGTCTTCACCGATATCGAGCGCGCCAAATCCGAACGACGCACCCTTACCCGCGCCGCCACCTACGCCAAGCGCTTCGCCGCCAAAGAAGCCTTTTCCAAGGCGGTCGGCACCGGCTTCAAGCGCGGCGTGTTCATGAAGGACATCGGCGTCGTGAACCTGCCGAGCGGCGCGCCCACGCTCGCGCTGACCGGCGGGGCCAAGGCGAGGCTTGACGCGTTGATCCCGGCGGGCCACGCCCCGATCGTGCATCTGACGATGACCGACGACCTGCCATGGGCGCAGGCGTTCGTCATCATCGAGGCGCTGCCGATCCCGGCAGGCGCAGACTGAGGATAGAAAGTTGAGCGAGACCGACACCGCCACCACGACCCCGGCGGAAGCTCCCAAGGCGAAGGACAAGGTCGACTGGAAGACCGAGGCGCGCGGCCTCGCCTGGCTGATCCTGGCGGTGCTCGGCTTCTGGACGTTCATCGCCAAGCCCTTCTACATCCCTTCCGAATCGATGATGCCGACGCTGATCAAGGGTGATCGCCTCGTCGTCAGCAAATATCCCTATGGCTGGAGCTACGCCTCCTCCTTCTGGCACGTCATCCCGTTCATCCATGGCCGTCTGCTGGGCCACATGCCCGAGCGCGGCGACGTCGTGATCCTCACACCGACCGGCGAGAGCAGCGACTATATCAAGCGCGTGATCGGCCTGCCCGGCGATACGATCGAGGTGCGCGGCGGCGTGGTATGGCTGAACGGCAAGCCCATTCCGCGTGTGCCCGAGAAGCCGGCGATGATCCCGGTCGACGCCAACGTGCCCTGCGATCGCGGCCTGGAGGCCGCGCACCGCACCACCGGGCCGGACGGCAAGCTCTATTGCGAGCTGCCCGTCTTCCGCGAGACCCTGCCGTCGGGCCGCACCTACGACACGATCGATCTCGGCGTCGATGCCAGCCCCGGCGACGAATATGGCCCGATCACCGTGCCCGCCAACACGGTCTTCGTGATGGGCGACAATCGCGACGAATCGGCGGACAGCCGCTATCCGGTCGAGGAACTGGGTCTGGGCGGACCGGTGCCGTGGGAGAATCTGGGCGGCCGCGCCGAGTTCATCACTCACAGCTATGACGGCACCGGCGAGATCTGGAACCCGATCAGCTGGTTCACCGCGCTGCGCCCCAGCCGCACCGGCATCAACCTCCATCCGGCGCGCGTCGCGCCGCCGAAACAGTGAGCGACGACGCCACCGACGACGCGCCACGCCCGATGGACGGGCCGGCGCCGATGGAGATGCGCGATCCCCGGCTGCGCATGGAACTGGCAAAGGCGGTCATCTGGGTATCGGTCGTGCTCAGCGTGGTGCTGATCTACGTGCTGGCGCAGCCGCTGCTGCTGATCGTCGGCGGGCTGGTCTTCGCCTCGATGCTGGACGGCGGCGCGCGCCTGCTCGGCCGCGTCCTGCCGATCCCGCGCGGCTGGCGGGTGGCACTGGTGGCGATCCTCGCACTCGCCTTCCTGCTCGGCGTCGCTTCTTATGCCGGGCTGACCTTGGTGTTCGAGTTCCAGCAGCTGAAGGGACTGGTGATGAGCCAGTTCGAGCGCATCCAGGGCTGGGCCAACTCGCTCGGCATCATCCCCAAGGGCGGGCCGGACTTCAGCTCGCTCGGCCGCCAGCTGATGGGTTCGCTCGGTCAACTGACCAGCGCTGTGGGCGTGGCGCTGGGCGGCATCTCCAGCGTCGCGATGATCGTGGTGCTGGGGCTGTTCTTCGCCGCCGAGCCCCGCATCTACGAACGCGGCCTCGCCTGGCTGCTTCCTGCCGACAAGCGCGAGGGCTTCTTCGAGACCAGCGCCGACATGGCGCGCACGCTGCGCCGGCTGATGGCGGGCCGGCTGATCGGCATGGCGGCGGAGGGCTTTTTCATCTGGATCGCGCTGTCGATCGTCGGCGTGCCCTTCGCGCTTCTGCTCGGCCTGATCACCGGCATCCTCGCCTTCCTGCCCAATATCGGCGCGATCGTGTCGGGCGTGCTGACCGTGCTGGTCGGCTTCTCGGCGGGCAGCACGACGGGCTTCCTCGCGATCGGCGTCTACGTGCTGGTGCAGATTTTCGACGGATACGTCGTGGTGCCGATGGTGGCGCGCCGATCGGTCGATCTCGCGCCGGCGCTGGTGCTGGGAATGCAGCTCCTGCTCGGCGCGCTGTTCGGATTGCTCGGGCTGATGTTCGCCGATCCGCTCGTGGCGATGGCGAAGGTCGCGCTGGAGCGGAAGAGCGGCCTCGATCCTGCGGAAGAAGCGAAGAAGGCTTCCTGAGGCCTATCCCGCCAGCTCGTCGTCATTGCGAGGAGCGTAGCGACGAAGCAATCCATGGGCGCATCGTGTGTGGCTGTGGATTGCTTCGCTACGCTCGCAATGACGACCTAGGAGTGGCTTTAGGGCTGGCCGCCGCCCGGCAAGCCTTCCGCGCCGCCCATGCCGGCCTGGCCGTAGCCCGGCTGCTGCGGCGCGATCTCGCGCAGGCTGACGTCGAACTGGAGGACGCTGTTCGGCGGGATCACGCCGTCGCCCGCGCCCTGCTCGCCATAGCCGAGCTGCGGCGGGATCCAGAAGCGATAGCGCGCGCCGCGCTTCATCAGCTGCAGGCCTTCCGAGAAACCGGGGATCGAGCCCGCGACGGGCATCACCGCCGGCTGGCCGTGCTGCGCGGTCGAATCGAAGGTCGTGCCGTCGAGCAGTTTGCCGTCATAGTCGATCAGCACGATGTCCTGGGGGCCGGGCGAATTGCCCTGGCCCGGCGCCAGTACCTCATATTCGAGGCCGGATGCCGTGGTGACGACACCATGCTTTTTGGCGTTCTTGGCGAGGAAGACGCTCGGGGGCTGGCCCATCGCCACCTGCTTGTAGGTGCCCGCCAGTGCCGCGCCGACGCCGATCACGACGGCGAAACCGACGCCGAGCCAGATATTCCTCACCGTGCCCTTGGCGACGGGACGCAGGGGAACGGCAGTGACTTCGGACATGGGCGCGACCTCGTGGCGGACATACGAAAACGGGCGGCTTTTGCACCGCCCGTTCGATCACGTCTAGCGTTTTGAGGGCAGCAGGAGCCGCTGCCCGGTCCGCTCTTTACCGGACGCCGTCACGCTCGGCGCGCTTGCGTTCCAGCTTGCGGGCGCGGCGGATCGCGGCGGCACGCTCGCGGGCGCGCTTCTCGCTCGGCTTCTCGTAGTGGCGACGCAGCTTCATCTCGCGATAGACGCCCTCGCGCTGCAGCTTCTTCTTGAGGGCCCGGAGCGCCTGGTCGACATTGTTGTCGCGAACGATGATCTGCATAAACCCGTCTGTCTCCTGCCGGCCGGAAGGCATCGGAACCCTGCGTCCCGAGAGGCCTGACGACACGTCGAAATTGGCGGCCGCAGGACATGCCCTACGCCCGGAAAGCGCGCGCCCTAGCAGCGATTATGATTCGGGGCAAGTTATCCACCGCCGGAATCAGGCGATCATGCGGCGGAGCGTGTCGATCAGGTCGGCCTCGTGCGCCGGCTTGTCCGTGCGGATGCGGCTGATGCGCGGGAAGCGCATGGCGAGGCCGGACTTGTGGCGCTTCGATTCGTGGATCGAATCGAAGGCGACCTCGAGCACCAGCGATTTCTCCACCTCGCGCACCGGGCCGAAACGCTGGACGGTATGGTTGCGCACGAAGCGATCTAGGCCCTTCAATTCCTCGTCGGTGAAGCCCGAATAGGCCTTACCGACCGGCAGCAGTTCGCCGCCGTCCTCGGGCGGGGCGGTCCAGCAGCCGAAGGTGTAATCCGAATAGAAACTGGATCGCTTCCCGTGGCCGCGCTGCGCGTACATCATCACGCAATCGGCGACGAGCGGATCGCGCTTCCATTTGTACCAGAGGCCGGCACGCCGCCCGGCGACATAGGGCGAGTCGCGGCGCTTGAGCATCACGCCCTCGATCGCCGCATCGCGCGAACCGGCGCGGATCTCGCCGAGCGCCTCGAAATCGGGGGCGTCGATCAGCGTCGAGATGTCGAAGCGGTCACCAGGCAGCTTCGCAACGAATGTTTCGAGCCGCCTGCGCCGATCGGACCATGGCAACTCACGAATATCCTCAGGCCCATCAAAGAGAATGTCATAGAGCCGCACGAAAGCCGGATAGTCCGCCTGCATCTTCGCGCTGACCGTCTTGCGCCCGAGCCGCTGCTGGAGCGCGTTGAAGCTCGCCGTCTCGCCCCCATGCTCGGCGCGTCCCTGCCCCTGTCCGCGCACCAGCAACTCGCCATCCAGCACGCCCGACACATTGAAGGCAGCGGCCACATCCGGAAAGCTGCCGGTGATGTCGTCACCCGCCCGGCTGAACAGCCGAGTCTCGCCGCCGATATGGACAAGCTGCACGCGGATGCCGTCCCACTTCCACTCCGCCGCATAATCCGCGAGATCGACGACCGTCTCCTCCAGCGGATGCGCCAGCATGAAGGGGCGGAACACCGGCAAATCCTCGGCCGCCGGCCGTTCGCCCCTGCCCTCCGCCCAATCGAAAAGCGGCATATAAGGCGGCTCCAGCCCGTGCCAGAGTTCCTCCACCTCGTCGACATCCAGCCCGAAGGCCTGCGCGAATGCCGTCTTGGCGAGCCGCGCCGAGACGCCGACACGCAACGCCCCGGTCGCCAGCTTGATCAACGCATAGCGGCCCGACGAATCGAGATGATCGAGCATCGCCGCCAGTTCGTCGCCCGCTTTTGCGCGGGGCGCCGCCTCCAGACGTGCGAGTGCGCCGGAAATGGAGAGCGAGCCGTCATCCAGTTCCGCCGGCTCGCCCTGAGGCTTGGGCCAGATCAGCGCCACCGTCTCGGCGAGATCGCCGACGAAATCGCGGCTCATAGCGAACAGCTCGGGATCGACGCGCTGGCGCACCATCTCGCCGATCGCCGAGGCCTTCACCGCCTTGATATCGATCGCGCCGGTCAGCGCCGCCATCGCCCAGCCGCGATCCGGATCGGGCGTCGCGCGCAGATAATCCGCGATGAGCTTGAGCTTGGCGTTGCGCGATCGCGTGTAGACGAGACCGTCGAGAAGCTTGGCGAAGGCACGCATCGGTCCCTAACGATCATCCTCTCGACAGGTGCCGGACATGGTTTGGCCGGCCACCCGCGAAGGTGACCGGCCAATCTCTTGCAGCGACGCTACCTTACAACCGATCGGCGACCGCTCGGCCCGCCATCAGGCCCAGCACCAGCAACACCAGGAACACCGCCAGCGCGATGAAGAACAGGATCTTGGCGATACCGACGAACGCGCCGCCGATACCACCAAAACCGAGAAGACCGAGCACCAGCCCGATCACCAGAAAGAGAAAAGCCGCCTTGAGCATGGTTCAAACCCCTGATTGATCAGTCGGAAATTTGAACGCCGGGCGTGCATGGCGGTTCCATGCACGCCTTGACTTGCATCAGCCCTTGCGGCTGGCCTCGAACAGGAACCAGGCGCGCTCCTCGGCCTGATCGGTCCACTCGTCGAGGATGCCCGACGTGGCGTTGTCCTTCGCCTCGTCGACGATGTCCTTCGCCTCGCGCAGCGACTCGACCAGCGCCAGATTGTCCTCGCGCAGCTCCGCCAGCATGTCGGACGCCGACACGAAATCCTTGTCGTTGTCCTTGATACGCTGGTGGCGGCCGATGTCGCCGATCGAGCGCAGCGTGGTGTTGCCGGTCTTGCGCACGCGCTCGGCGATCGCATCGGTGGTGCCGAGGATCTGCGTCGCCTGGTCGTCCATCATCAGATGATAGTCGCGGAAGTGCGGGCCGGAGACGTGCCAGTGGAAATTCTTGGTCTTCAGGTACAGCGCGAAGCTGTCCGCCAGAATGGCGTTCAGCGCATCGGCCACCGTCGCGGCCTTGTTGCTCTGGATGTCGGTGGGCGTGTCCAGCTTGGCGGGGGGCGTCTCGGCCATGGTCAAATCTCCTTGCGATCGGTTCGCGTCCACAACGAGCTAATAGCCGAACGGTTCGCCGCAAGGGGGCAAATTTATCCGATCGTTGTGATCGAGCTGCGCTCAGCCGATCTGGAGGGCCATGATGATCAGCACGATGCCGGCCAGGCCGAGGAGAATGCCCGCCCCGATCCTCAGCCAGCGCAGCGGCGCGACCTGCGGCCAGCGCTCGCCCAGGATCACGGCGGGCGCATTGGCGACCGTGACACCGGCTGCCCCGCCGGCGGCCGCCAGCCAGGGATAGCCGCTGCCCGCCGCCAGCGCGCCGATCGCGAACTGCGTCTTGTCGCCGAACGCGAGGATGAAGAAGGCACCCGCAGACGAGAGAAAAGCCCCCAGTCGCCAGGTCTCCACCGTCGGCGGCGCCTTGACACGGAAGGCCGCCCCGCTCGCGGCGAGGATCAGCGCAATGCCGGTGAGCAGCTGGACCGGGCGATGCGGGATGTAGGCGGCGATCTCCATGCCGATCGCGCCTGCAATCGCCATGTTCAAGATGGCCGCGAGCGCGATCCCTGCGATGACGGCGCCGGACCGGCGATACCGGTCGCCCAGCGCCATGGCGAGCAACTGCGTGCGATCGCCGAACTCGGCGAGCAAGGCGATCATGAAGGCGGGGACGAGTGCGTCCATCAGCGACGCCCCGCCTTTTCAGGAGTCATCCGGCGAGACGGACCCAGACCGATGCGAGCCAGCTGGTGCCGGCCTGCTCGTCGATCGCATCCGAATCGATCGAGTCGCGCAGGCGCTCGATCCATGGCCCGACAGCAGCACCGCGTCCGCCCGCATCGAGCGCGACGATCAGCCCCTCTGCCAGGCGCTGTACCGGAACCAGCCCGTAATCGGCCGCCAGTACGGCGATGCCGGCAGCCTGCCCGGCCATGCCGATCGGCCCGCGCCTGGCGAGGCTCGTCTCCAGCGCATCCAGCCGGGCACCCAGATCGGCGCGCACCAGCTTCATTCCTTCGTTCGACTGCCTGTTCACGGCGTCTCTCCATATCAATGGGTTGAGACTAGCGCAGGGGTGTTGCGGCCCGGTTAAAGGGGCTACAGGCTTGACATATCCCCCGCACTGCCGCAGGAGCGCGCCGGATGAGCGGCGGCAGCGCCGCTTTTTGCTTTTCAGGCGATTCGGCGGGCCCGGCATATCCGGCGGCGGCGAAGCGCGCTCAGGATTTAGTACGAGGGCACCATGGCCAAGCCGACGACCGTCAAGATCAAGCTCGTTTCGACCGCCGACACCGGCTTCTTCTACGTCACCAAGAAGAACCCGCGCACCAAGACGGAGAAGCTGAGCTTCAGCAAGTACGATCCCGTCGTGCGCAAGCACGTCGAGTTCAAGGAAGCCAAGATCAAGTGATTCGGCGGCGGGCCTGACGCCCGCCGATCCGATCCTCGAAAGGCGCCGCCCGCACCGCCGGGCGGCGCCTTTTCGTTTTTGGGCATCTTAGAGGTCGGGCAGCGTCTGCTCGGCCAAGCCCCAGCGCGCCAGGGCCTTCGAGCCGGCACGCTTCGCCAGTTCCTTCGCATCGCCGACATGCCAGTGCGAAGCACCGTCCATCGCGCGCAGCTCCTGCCACGTCACCGGCACCGCGACCGGCGTGCCCGCCCGCGCCCGCGCGCTGTAGGGCATCACCGCCGTCGCGCCGCGCTGGTTGCGCAGATAGTCGATGAAGATGCGGCCCTTGCGCTGCTTTTTCGCAAGTGCCGCCGTGAAGCGTTCCGGCTGATCCTCGGCCAGCGCGGCGGCGAAGCGGCGGGCGAAGTCCTTCACCGCCGGCCACTCCGCCTTGGGCGTCAGCGACGCGATGACATGGACGCTTCGTCAAGCGCGGCGGTGAGGCTCCGAGAAGAGAAGGGGACGCCCTTTTCCGGATCGA
>BACX01000834.1 GCA_000333335.1 Sphingomonas-like bacterium B12
AGCGGACCGCACCTGCGATGATCGATCCGCAGGCGCTCGACGGCGTTCGCCAGATCGTCGCCGCCGATCCGCATTTCGATGTCGCCACGTTCCTCGACGGCGCGCGCTCGGCCTATCGCATGACGCTGGAGGCCTTCTGGCGCGGCGACTAGGCGGAACTGCGCAAGCTGGTCGATGACGAGGTCTATGACGCGTTCGTCGAATCGATCGCGGCGCGGAAGGCGGCCGGCGAGACGGTGGAGAACAAGCTGGTCTCGATCGAGCGCTCGACCATCGATCATGCCGGCATGGGTGGACAGATGGCGATCGTCACCGTCCGCTTTGACGCCGACATCGCCGCCGTGACGCGCGATGCCGAGGGGCATGTCGTCGCCGGATCGCTGAGCGACGCGGTGCAGACCCACGACCTCTGGACGTTCAGCCGCCACGTGAAGGCCGACGACCCCAACTGGATCCTGATCGAGACCGACGAGGCCGCATGAGGCTCCGCGCGCTGGCGGCGGCGACCGTCTCCTCGCTGGCGCTCGCCTCGTGCGTGGGGCCGCAGGGGCGGGAGGCGCAGAACCTGCCGCCACCTCCGCCGTCAAAGCCTTCGCAACCCTATGTTCCGACTACCGCCAAGACCGCGATCCTTGCGGGCGTGACGCGCGGGCCGACGATCGCCTCCCTGTCGATCGATCCGGCCAAGGCGGATACGGTGCTGGCGGCGTTCCGCTCTTCCTGCGCCGCGTTGCTCAAGCGCACTGATGGCAGCGGCCTTACCACCGCCGCCGACTGGCAACCCGCCTGCACCGCCGCCGCCAGTTGGCCGCAAGGGCAGGGGGTGAGCTTCTTCCAGCGCTATTTCTCACCGCCCACGCTCGCGCAGCAGGAGCATCCGCTGGTCGATCAGCTGCAGAACGCCCTCGGCCACCGCCAGCGCCGAATCCGGCACACCTTCCGTCAGATCGCGGCGCAGCGCCGCCAGCGCCTCCTCGATCCGCTCGACCAGCGCACGACCGCTCTCCGTCAGGCGGACGCGGTTGGTACGGCGATCGGCGGCGTCCGGCGTGCGACTGAGCAGCGCCGACGCCTCCAGCTGATCGAGCACCCGAACGACCGACGCCCCCTGCATGTCCAGCTCCGCGACGAGCTCCGCCTGGCGGACATCGTCACCCAATCGCCCCACATGAAGCAAGGCCCATCCTGCAGCGCTGGACAGGCCTGAATCGGCCAGCGCGCGATCGGCCGCCGCACGCCATCGACGCGACAGCGGCAGGATGCGCCGCCCGAAAGCAGCCTCCAAGGCGTATCGATCCAGATTCATTAGCTTCCTAATGATATGACTTGAAATGTTTTTCAACCTATTTTTTGAACGCCTTGCCGAGCAGGGTCGGTTGTGCCGCCGAGACTTCCTCGCGCAGCCAGCCGATGAAGGCTTCGATCCGCGCGACACGGCGCATGTCGCGATGGACGACCAGCCAGAAGCTCCGCTCGATCGCAACCTCCTGCACCAGCAGGCGGACGAGCGCCGGATGACGGTCGCCCATGAAGCAGGGCAGGATGCCGCACCCCGCCCCGTCGGCGATCAGCAGGGCCTGGGCGGAGATGCTGGAGGAACGGATCGCCGGCTCCAGCCGCTCGTCCACCTCGGCGAGATAGCGCAACTCGGGTGCGAAGATCAGGTCGGGCACGTAGCCGACCAGCCGCCGCCGGGTCAGCGCCTCGACGCTTTCCACCGGCCCGGTCGCCACCAGATAATCCGCGCTCGCATAGACGCCGAGCCGATAGTCGGTGAGCTTGGCGGCGATCAGCGGCCCGCCCTTGGGCCGCGCCAGCATGATCGCGATGTCCGCCTCGCGCCGGGAGGGATTGAGGAAGCCGGTCGACGCGATCAGATCGAGCGCGATGCCCGGATGCGCCTCGGCGAAGCGCGGCAGGCGCGGTGCCATAAAGCCCATGCCGAACCCTTCCGACACGCTGATGCGGATCGTGCCGCCCAGCCCCGCACCGCTTTCCGCCTGCTGCGCCACCGCCCGCGCGCCAGCCTCCATCGCCTCCGCATGGGCGAGCAGACGGTGGCCACTTTCGGTGAGGCTCTGGCCGGTGGCGCCATGCTCGAACAGCGTGGTAGCCAGCGCCGCTTCCAGCCGCTGGATCCGGCGTGCCACCGTGGTCGCGTCCTGCTCCACGATCGAGGCGGCACGGGCCAGCGTTCCCGACCGCGCCAGTGCGAGGAAGACGCGCATGTCGTCCCAGTTCATCGTGCCTGTCCCTCATCCTGCATATTTGCAGCCTTGCCTTGCAGTTCGGCGATCTTGCCTGCGCCTCTGCATAGGCCCATGGCGATGGAAACGACAATCGAGGAGAGTCGCCCATGCACGACGTCGGCCACATGATCGCAGGTGCCACCGAGACGGAGGCCGCCCGCTACGGCGACATCTTCGATCCCAACAGCGGCAAGGTGCAGAAGCGAGTCGCGCTGGGCACCCAGGCCGATCTGGAGAAGGCGATCGCCGCGGCTCAGGCCGCACAACCCGCCTGGGCCGCTGTGAACCCGCAGCGTCGTGCGCGCGTGATGTTCAAGTTCAAGGAACTGGTCGAACGCGACATGGACAAGCTCGCCCATGTCCTCTCCTCGGAACATGGCAAGGTGATCGCCGACGCCAAGGGCGACATCCAGCGCGGCCTGGAAGTGATCGAATTCTGCTGCGGCATCCCGCACGTGCTGAAGGGCGAGTTCACGCAGGGCGCCCGGCCCGGCATCGACGTGTGGAGCTTCCGCCAGCCGCTCGGCATCGGCGCGGGCATCACCCGTTCAACTTCCCGGCGATGATCCCGCTATGGATGTCCGGCGTGGCGATCGCCACCGGCAACGGCTTCCTTCCTGAAGCCGTCGGAGCGTGACCCCTCGGTACCCAACATGCTCGCCGAGCTGTTCCGCGAGGCGGGCTTGCCCGAGGGCATCCTGCAGGTGGTCCACGGCGACAAAGAGATGGTCGACGCGATCCTCGATCATCCGGCGATCTCGGCAGTGAGCTTCGTCGGCTCGTCCGACATCGCGCACTACGTCTATTCGCGCGGCGTCGCGGCCGGCAAGCGCGTGCAGGCGATGGGCGGCGCCAAGAATCACGGCATCGTCATGCCCGACGCCGATCTCGACCAAGTGGTGAACGATCTCGCCGGTGCCGCCTTCGGCTCGGCGGGCGAGCGCTGCATGGCGCTGCCGGTGGTGGTGCCGGTGGGCGAGGACACCGCCGAGCGCCTGAAGGCCAAGCTGATCCCGGCGATCGAGGCGCTTCGTGTCGGCGTGTCCACCGATCCGGATGCGCATTACGGCCCGGTCGTCACCGCCGCGCACAAGGCGAAGATCGAGAATTACATCCAGATGGGCGTCGACGAGGGTGCCGAGCTCGTCATCGACGGGCGCGGCTTCAAGCTGCAGGGCCATGAGGAGGGCTTCTTCGTCGGCCCGACGCTCTTCGATCACGTCACCACCGACATGACCACCTACAAGGAGGAAATCTTCGGCCCGGTCCTCCAGATCGTCCGTGCCAAGGATTTCGAGGAGGCGGTCGCGCTCCCCTCCAAGCACCAGTATGGCAACGGCGTCGCCATCTTCACGCGCAACGGCCACGCCGCCCGCGAGTTCGCGGCGCGCGTGAACGTCGGCATGGTCGGCATCAACGTGCCGATCCCGGTGCCGGTCGCCTACCACACGTTCGGCGGCTGGAAGCGCTCGGCCTTCGGCGACACCAACCAGCACGGCATGGAAGGCGTGAAGTTCTGGACCAAGGTCAAGACCGTCACCGGCCGCTGGCCCGACGGCTCCGCCCAGGGCGACAGCAGCTTCGTCATCCCGACCATGGGGTGAACCGCTTGGCGCGGCAACAGTTCGGCTGTGCCGCGCCAACGCCTTTCGCCTCCCCTCTCCCGCTCGCCGGGGAGGGAGAGTAGGGACATCGCATGACCCAGCAATTCGACCTCACCGACGACCAGCGCGAGATCCAGGAACTCGCCCGTCGTTTCACCGCCGACGCCATCACGCCCCACGCGGCGGAATGGGACGAGCATCACATCTTCCCGCGCGATACCGTGAAGGCGGCCGCCGAACTCGGTTTCGGCGCGATCTACGTCAGCGAGGAATCGGGCGGCATCGGGCTCGGCCGGCTCGAATCGGCGCTGATCATGGAGGCGATGGCCTATGGCTGCCCCTCCACGTCGGCCTTCATCTCGATCCACAACATGGCCTCGTGGATGATCGACACGTTCGGCGGCGAGGCGGTGAAGGCCAAATACCTGCCGAACCTCGTCACCTGCGACACGATCGCCTCCTACTGCCTCACCGAACCCGGCTCCGGCTCCGACGCCGCCGCGCTCAAGACCAGGGCGCTGAAGGACGGCGACCATTATGTCGTCACCGGCTCCAAGGCGTTCATCTCGGGCGGCGGCGAGAACGAGATCTACGTCGTCATGGTCCGCACCGGGCAGGACGGCCCCAAGGGCATCTCCTGCCTGGTCATCGAGAAGGACATGCCGGGCGTCTCCTTCGGCGCCAACGAGAAGAAGCTCGGCTGGCGCTCGCAGCCGACCGCGCAGGTGAATTTCGATGGCGTGCGCGTGCCGGTCGAAAACCTCGTCGGCAATGAGGGCGACGGCTTCAAGATCGCGATGTCCGGCCTCGACGGCGGGCGGCTCAATATCGGCGCCTGCTCGCTGGGCGGTGCGCAGCGCGCGCTCGACGAGGCGCTGAAATATACGTCCGAGCGGCGCCAGTTCGGCACGCGGATCGTGGATTTCCAGAACACCCAGTTCGGCCTCGCCGACATGGCGACCGAGCTGGAGGCGGCGCGCGCGCTCCTTTACATGGCGGCCGCCAAGGTGACCGCCGGCACGCACGACAAGACGAAATTCGCCGCTATGGCCAAGCGCCTCGCCACCGACACCGGCTCGGCCGTGGTCGACCGCGCGCTGCAGATGCACGGCGGCTACGGTTATCTGCAGGATTATCCGATCGAGAAACTGTGGCGCGATCTGCGCGTCCACCGCATCCTCGAAGGCACCAACGAGGTCATGCGCATGATCGTCGCACGGGAGATGATGAAGCAATGAGCGACACCTACGAGACGCTGCTGGTCGAGAAGCACGGCGCCGTCACCCTCGTCCGCATCAACCGCCCGCAAGCGCTGAACGCGCTCAACTCGCAGGTGCTGGCCGACATGGTCGCCGTGTCCCGTGCCTATGATGCCGATCCGGCGCAGCTCTGCATGGTGGTCACCGGCAGCGAGAAGGCCTTCGCGGCGGGCGCCGACATCAAGCAGATGGAGTCGATGGGGTTCGCCCATGCCTACGCCACCAACTTCTTCGGCGGCTGGGAGGATTTCACCCGCACGCGCAAGCCGATCATCGCGGCGGTGGCGGGCTTCGCGCTCGGCGGCGGCTGCGAGCTGGCGATGATGTGCGACTTCATCATCGCGGCCGACACCGCCAAGTTCGGTCAGCCCGAGATCAAGCTGGGCGTAGCGCCCGGCATGGGCGGATCGCAGCGACTGACCAAGGCGATCGGCAAGGCCAAGTCGATGGAGATGTGCCTCACCGGCCGGATGATGGGCGCCGAGGAGGCCGAGCGCGCCAACCTCGTCGCGCGCGTGGTGCCCGCCGACCAGCTGATCGAGGAGGCTCTCAAGACCGCGCAGCAGATCGCCGCGATGCCGCCGCTCGCGGCCATCGCCAACAAGGAGATGGTCAACATCGCCTTCGAGACGACGCTGGCGCAGGGCATCACGTTCGAGCGCCGCCTGTTCGCGGGCCTCTGCGCGACCGAGGACAAGATGGAAGGCATGAGCGCCTTCGTCGCCAAGCGACAGGGCGAGTGGAAGGGCAGATGAGGCTCTAAGCCCCTCCCTGGAAGGGAGGGGGTTGGGGGTGGGTGGAGGCGCACGTGACGCCAGTCTCAATCCCCGGCTCGTCAGTATCACGACCCAAGACCCACCCCCGCCCCTCCCTTTCAGGGATGGGAGAAGAGAGGAGAGAGACATGGCGAAGATCGGTTTCATCGGGCTCGGCAACATGGGCGGCGGCATGGCGCTCAACCTCGCCAAGGCGGGGCATGAGGTGGTCGCGTTCGACCTTGCCGAAGCCGCGCTCGCCCGCGCGAAGGAAGGTGGCTGCGCGACCGCCGCGTCCGCCGTCGAGGCCGCCAAGGGCGTCGAGGCCGTCATCACCATGCTGCCCGCCGGCAAGCATGTCGCGGGTGTGTATGAGGAGCTGTTCAGCGTCATCGCGCCCGGCACGCTGCTGATCGACTGCTCGACCATCGACGTCGCCACCGCGCGCAGCAACGCGGAGAAGGCGACGGCACTGGGTTTCGAGGCGGTCGACGCGCCGGTCTCGGGCGGCATCGCCGCGGCGAACGGCGGCACGCTCACCTTCATGGTCGGCGGCACCGACAGCGCGTTCATCAAGGCAGAGCCGATCCTCGCGAAGATGGGCAAGGCGGTGATCCATGCGGGCGCGAGCGGCGCCGGCCAGTCCGCCAAGATCTGCAACAACCTGATCCTCGCCAGCCAGATGGTCGGCACCTGCGAGGGGCTGGCGCTAGCGGTGCGGCTCGGCCTTAATCCGCAGACCTTCTTCGACATCGCGTCGAAGGCCACCGGCCAGAGCTGGTCGCTCAACAGCTATTGCCCGCTCCCCGGCGTCGGCCCGGAGAGTCCCGCCGATCGCGGTTACGAAGGCGGCTTCGCAGCCGGGCTGATGCTGAAAGATCTCAAGCTCGCGCTCGGCGCCGCGCTGAGCGTCGACGCCGCGACGCCTATGGGTGCGGCGGCGGAATCGCTCTACCAGGCCTTCGCGAACTCAGGCGGCGCCACCAAGGACTTCTCGGCGATCATCGGCTTCCTCGACGGCAAGTTGCCAAGCTGATCCGAGCCGGCGGACAGTTCCCGCTCACCTCGAAATCGCTATGAACAAATTGTAACACCGCGACATCCAAGGGAAAGGAGCGCGGGCCACGTCTTCCTACACGAAAGGAGACGCCGATGGCCCGCCTCACCCGTGCCGAGCGTTGCAGGATCGGCAAGCACACCCCCGTACCCGCCCGCAAGGAAAGCGACGGCGACGTCCATCGCGGGGTGTGCCGCTATTGCCGCGCGCCGATCATGCGCACGCAGGCGACCCGGATCTGGTTCCTCGCGACAGTGCTGGCCTGAGCGGCCTCAGCCGCCGTAGCCGCCCATTCCACCACCCATGCCGCCGCCGCCCATGCCGCCGCCACCGCCGTGGTGGCGATGGCCGCCGCCACCCTGGATATCGCGGTTGCCACGGCCGTTGCGGCGTTCCGGATGGACATCGAGGCGCGGCAGCTCGTCGCGGGTCAGCACGCCGTCGCCATTGACGTCGAGCATCTTGAACCGCTTGAGCGCGGTCGCAGCGAATTCCTGCTCGCTGATCGCGCGATCGAAATTGGTGTCCGCCGTCACCACCGGCTCGGGCGCGTCGAGGAAGCCGAAGCGGCCGGCGCCGAGACGCGTCGGATAGGGCGGATCGGTGACGTTGCCGTCATCGTCCTGCTTGGCGAGGTTGGGATCGCCATAAGTGCTCAGCACGCGGATTTCGGGCGCGATCACGCTCTCGTAATTCTCGATCTCGTCGGGATCGATGATGTGATCGTGGTTGACGTCCAGCACCTTGAAGAAGCGCATCGCGTCGTCGACGAACTCCTTGGGTGTGATGCGATCGTCATGGTTGGCATCGGCGCCGCGATACCATTGCTCGGCCGCCGACACGCCGTTGTCGGTGTGGAACGGCTCGCCCATCGGACTGATGAAGATGTGGCCGCCGCCCAGCGGCGTGACCGCGGGCTTGGTCGCGGCGCCGTTCACCGTGATGTCGCTCGCTGGCGGTGCGGCCGGAGCGGGAGCTGCCTGGGGAGGATCGGCCAGCGCCGTTCCCGAAAGCAGCAGCGCCCCCAACGATACAATCAGCGTCCGCATCACGATTCCCTTTGATTTGTCATGGCGGCGATAGCGCCACCCGCGCCCCTTTCAAAGCGGCAGCAGCACCCGCGCCAGCAGGCCGCCCTCGGCACGGTTGATCAGCGTGATGTCACCGCCATGCGCGCGCGCCACCGCCCGCGCGCTGGCGAGGCCGAGGCCGCTGCCGCCGGTCTCCCGGTTGCGGGACGGCTCCGCGCGGAAGAAAGGTTCGAACACGCGTTCCAGCATGTCGTCGGGCAGGCCCGGCCCGTCGTCCGCGACCTCGATCAGCGCATGGCCGTCGGGCCGCGCGATGCGGACGCGCGCGTGGCCCGCATAAGCGACGGCATTGCCAATCAGGTTGGCGAGCAGCGACTTGAGGCCCGCGACGTCCGCCTCGATGACGATGTCGTCGCCCAGTTCCACCATCACATCGGCGCCGATATCCGCCATCTCGTCGGCGACGCTCTCCACCAGCGCGCGGAGGCTGAGCTTCTGGCGGCGTGGCGGCCGGCCGATGTCGCGCACGAAGGCGAGCGCGGCGCCGATCATCTCGCGCATCTCGGCGATGTCGGCCTCCATCGCCGGGCGCAGATCCGGCCCCGCTTTCTCCACCCGCAGCGACAGCCTCATCAGCGGCGTGCGCAGATCGTGTGCCATCGCCGCCGCCATCGTCACGCGATCGTCGACATAGCGGCGGATACGCGCCTGCATCTCGTTGAAGGCGGAGGCCGCGGCCGCGACCTCGGCCGGCCCCTCGACCGGCATCGGGTCCGCGCGCGGATCGCGGCCGAGCCGTCCGGCGGCATCCGCGAACAGGCCGATCGGCTGGGCGACGCGCCGCGCCACCCACCAGGCGAAGGGCGCCACCGCGACGAGCAGGCCGAACAGCCAGAGCAGCATCCGCCAATGCCACGGTTCGATCCCATGGCTGGCCGGGCGCACCACCCGCCAGTTGCCATCGGGCAGATGGAAGGAGGCGACGAAATGGCCGAACAGCAACTGATCGCGCTGCTCGTCCTTCCAATGCTGGGGGCGACGCATAGGGCCACCGAGGAACAGCGGGGGCCGATCGAAATCGAGCCGCACGTCCGCCTGTCCCGCGCCGAGCCGCTGGGCCAGCTGCGCGCGCTGGCGGCGGGTACGCGGATCGTCATCGTCCTCCGGCGTCTTCGCGGTCTCGGTGACGCGGTAGGTCGCGCTGTCGTGCGGCTCGCCGCCATGGAGCAGTTCCGCCACCTCGGCGATCGGATAGAGGCGCGGCGTCGGCGGAGGGACGGACACGAGCAGCGCGAAATCGAGCAGCTGCGCCGCGATCAGCGCCGCCAGCATCACCCCGAAGATCCGCAGGAACAATGGCGGGCGCCCCCATGCCCGGCCGAGCCTCACCGTGTCGCCCTCACGTCGGCGTGACTTTCGGGACGAACAGATAGCCCTCGTTGCGCACGGTGCGGATCAGATCGCTCTCGCCGGCGCGCAGCTTCCGGCGCAGGCGGCTGACCTGAACGTCGATCGCGCGATCGAAGGCATCCGAATCCGGACCGCGCGCGGCATGGAGCAGCGCCTCGCGGGTCAGCACCCGGCGCGGATGCTCGACGAAGGCGCGCAGCACCGCGAACTCTCCGTCGGAGAGATGGACGAGCACGCCTTCGGGATCGAGCAACTCGTGCGAATCGAGGTCCATCCGCCAACCGTCGAAGGCGAAGCCGCGCCGGTCGTCCGCCTGCACCTCGGCCGCCGTGCTCCGCCGAAGCAGCGCGCGGACGTGCGCCAGGATCTCGCGCGGGCTGCACGGCTTGGACAGATAGTGATCGGCGCCGATCTCCAGCCCGACGATGCGATCCTGCTCGTCGCCCAGCGCGGACAGGATGATCACCGGCGGGCCGCCCTGCTGCACCAGACGGCGACAGGCCGACAGCCCGTCCTCGCCCGGCATCATCACGTCGAGCAGGATCAGGTCGATCGCGTCGCGGGCGAGCACCCGGTCCATCTCCGCGACGCTGGCCGCCGTGGTCACCCGGTAACCATAGGCGCCGAGCCGTTCGGCGAGCAGCACGCGGATGCCGGCATCGTCGTCCACCACCAGCAGATGGGCGAGCGTGGCGGCGGTTCGTTCGGGGAGCACAGCCATGTTCATAGCCTAGCGCATGGACTCGCCATGTGTGCACAGGATTTCAGCCGTGCCGGGCAGCGGACATTCGCCCGACACAAAGCCACGCGAGCAAAGTGCGGTCACAGATGAGGATGCTTCATGCGCAACACCCTGTTCGGCGCGCTCGCCGCCGCCGTTCTGATCACCGGCGCGGGCTACGCCGCCGATCCCGCTCCGCAGCCCGGCATGGACCCGGCGCAGACGGCCGCAGGGCGCGCGGACGACATGGCGCTGCTGCTCGGCCTGCGGCCCGACCAGCGTCCGGCGCTCGACCAGTTCCTGGGCGCGATGACGCCGCCCGATGGCGGCGGCGATCGCAGCGGCTGGATGCAGGCGCGCATGGCCGCGGCGCAGACCTTCCGCGCCGCGCTGGCGCCCGATCAGCAAGCCCGCTTCGATGCGCTGGAAAGGCTGCGGCACGGCATGGGCGGCCGCATGGGCGGTGGCGGCCGGGGCCACTGGGGCGGCGGGCAGTAACCGCTACTCCGGGCGCAGGCGGTAGCCGACGCCCAATTCGTTGACGATCAGCGCCGGCCGCGCCGGATCATCCTCCAGCTTCTGGCGGAGCGCGCGGACGACGATGCGGAGATATTCGACGCGGTCTGCCTGCGCCGGCCCCCACACCTCGCGCAGGATCTGCGCATGGCTCAGCACCCGATCGGGCCGCTGGGCGAGCAGCGCCAGCACGCCATATTCCTTGGGCGCGAGGTGGACCTCCTCGCCGTCACGGGTGACGCGCCGCTTGTCGAGATCGATCACCACCTCTCCGGCCTCGACGCGATGCTCGGCGCCGCGCGCATCGAGCCGGTGGCGGAGGCCCGCACGGACGCGGGCGAGCAGTTCCTCGGTGTCGAAAGGCTTGGTGAGATAGTCGTCGGCGCCGAGATCGAGCGCCGCCACCTTCTCCGCCGTCGCCTCGCGCGCCGAGACGACGATCACCGTTGCCTGCACCTGACTTTTGATGAGTTGCACCAGCTCCAGCCCGTCGCGATCGGGCAGGCCGAGATCGAGCAGCACCACCTGCGGCTTCTCGATGCCCAGCAGCGACAGTCCCTCACGCGCGGTGCCCGCCTCGGCGACGGCATGGCCGGCACGCTCCAGCGTGACGCGCAGCAGGCGGCGGATCGCGGGATCGTCCTCGATCACCAGGATCTTGGCGGGAATCGACATCGCCGGTTGATGGGGCGCGATCGGGTGCCATGCAATGGGGAAATCCCGTTTCGACATAAGCCTCGCATAAAGCGCGATGGTGCCGGCCGCGCGGGGAGCGTAGAAGCGCCGGGATGAGCGACGACCTCCGCCCCTCCCCCGAGGCCCTGCTGAAGCAATCGGCGCGCGAGGGACGCGGGCGGTTGAAGATCTTCCTCGGTGCCGCACCCGGTGTCGGCAAGACCTACGAGATGCTGCTCGATGGCGCCGAGAAACTGCGCGCCGGCATCGACGTGGTGATCGGCGTGGTCGAGACGCACGGCCGCGCCGATACCCACGCTCTGGTCGAGCCGTTCGAGATCGTGCCGCGCCGGATCGTCGATCATCGCGGCCACAAGCTCGCCGAGATGGATCTCGATGCGATCCTCGAACGCCGCCCCCAGCTGGTGCTGGTCGACGAGTTCGCCCATTCCAACGTCGAGGGCAGCCGCCATCCCAAGCGCTGGCAGGATGTGCAGGAACTGCTCGACGCCGGCATCGACGTCGCCACCACGCTCAACATCCAGCATGTCGAGAGCCTCAACGACGTCGTCGCCAGCTTCACGCGCGTGCGGGTGCGCGAGACCGTGCCCGACAGCGTATTCGAACAGGCCGAGATCGAGGTGGTCGATATCCCGCCCGACGACCTGATCGAGCGGCTGAAGGACGGCAAGGTTTACGTGCCGGAGGAGGCGACCCGCGCCCTCCAGCATTTCTTCTCCAAGCCCAACCTGTCGGCGCTGCGCGAGATGGCGCTGCGCCGCGCGGCGATGAGCGTCGACCGGCAGATGCTGGAGATGCTCGACGCGGGCGCGATGCCCGGCGCCTATGCCGGCGGCGAGCGGGTGCTCGTCGCCGTTTCCGAGCAGCCGGGCTGCGACGTGCTCATCCGGGTCGCCAAGCGGCTGTCCGATGCGCTGAAGGCGCCATGGACGGCGGTGGTGATCGAGACGGCACGCGCCGAGACCTTCGGCGAGGAACAGCGCCAGCGCATCGCCGACGTGCTGCGCCTCGCCGCCAGCCTGGGCGCCATGATCGCGCGGATGCCGGCGGAGAATGTCGCGCAGGGCCTGCTCGATCAGATCGCGGCGACCCGCGCGACCCAGCTGGTCATCGGCAAGTCGCGCCGCAGCTGGTGGTTCGAACTGCGCCACGGCTCGGTCGTCCAGCGGATGATCCAGGAGGGGCCGGAAGGCCTCGCGCTGCACGTCATCCCCGCGACGCGACCGGCGGAAAATCGCGGGCAGGGTCTCGCGCCGCTGGTCGATGGTTGGGGCGGCCCCATCCCGTACGTGATCGCCACCCTGCTGGTCGCGCTGACCACGGTGGTCGATCATTTCGCGGCACCGCTGGTCGGCGCGGGCGGGCTGGACTTGATCTATCTGCTGCCGGTCATCCTCACCGCGCAGCGTTTCGGCCTGCGGCCCGGCCTGTTCGCCAGCCTCGTCGCCGGCCTCGCCTACAATTTCTTCTTCCTGCCGCCGCTCCACACCTTCACCATCGCCGACCCGCAGAGCCTGCTGACGATGCTGGTGCTGATCGGCATCGCCGCACTCGTCAGCAACCTCGCCGGGCGCCTGCGGATGCGGGCCAACCTCTCCGCACGCAGCGCATCGGAAAATGCGCAGGTCGCCGCCTTCGGGCAGGCGCTGGCCCGCGCCTCGACCTGGAAGGAGACGGCGGGCACCGTCTGCCATGAAATCGGCCTGCTGCTCGGCTGCGACACGCTGCTGCTCGCCGAACGCGAGGGCGTGCTGACGGTCATGGCCGCCGAGCCGGAGGCCTCGCCGCTCGGCCCGGTCGATCAGGCGGCGGCCGAATGGTGCTGGTCGAAGGGCGAGCCGGCGGGGCGCGGCACCGCCACGCTCACCGCGGCCGACTGGCAATTCCATCCGCTCAAGACCGCGCTCGGCACGCTGGCGGTGCTCGGCCTCGCGCGCGCCGACGGCAGCGAGCCGGTCTCCGCCGATCGCACCGTCCTGCTCTCCACCATCGCCAACCAGGCGGCGCTCGCCCACGAACGCCTGCGCATGGAAGGCGAGATGCGCGAGCTGGGGCTGCTCAAGGAGCGGGACCGGCTACGCGCCGCCCTGCTCTCCTCGATCGGGCACGATCTGCGCACGCCGCTGACCTCGGTCGCGGGCGCGGTCGAAGCGCTGGCGGCCGAGACACCGAAATCGCCCGAGGTGGCGCTCGCCCGGCGCGAGGTGCAGCGGCTCAAGCGCTTCCTCGACAATCTGATCGACATGGTGCGGATCGATGCCGGCGCGCTCCAGCTGGAGCCGGAACCGATCGACCTGACCGATGCGGCGAGCGCCGCCGTTCACGATCTCAAGGGGACGCTGGCGAAGAACCGGATCGACCTCGCCATCCCGGCGACGCTGCCGCTGGTCCGCGCCGATCCGCGCCTGCTCCACCACATCCTGATCAACCTGCTCGCCAACGCCGCGCAGCACGGGGCGCCCGACGGGCCGATCGCGATCGAGGCGCGCCGGACGGCGGGCGCCGTGCTGCTGCAGGTGCGCGATCGCGGCCCCGGCATCCAGCCGGGCGACGAGGAGGCGATCTTCGAGACCTTCGCGCGCGGCAAGGGCAGCGACCGCAGCGGGGACAGCGGCCTCGGCCTCGCCATCGTCAAGGGGTTCGCGGATGCTCTCGGCATCGCGGTGGCCGCCGCGACCGATCCCGACGGCGGCGCGGTATTCACCCTGACCATTCCCGAAGAGGCGCTGGTCGCCGCCTGAGGCGGCTTGCTATTGAACGCTTGTACCGCAATGCTCGTATCCGCCTCCGGGGGGATACGGAGACCATCGTTGCACCGCAGACAATTCCTCGCCTCGCTGCCCGCCGCCGCCGTCGCAGCCCCGCTTCTCGCCGAGACGCCGGCGCCCCTGCCCGGCTTCCAGCCGGCCGGCGAGGAGCGCTTCATCCGGCCCGACGTCCATGCCGGCGACCGTCCGGTCGGCGCGAGCTTCGCGACGCGCAGCGCGGTCTACGGGATCAACGGCGCGGCGGGTTCGGCGCAGCCTCTCGCCACGCTGGCGGCGATCGACACGCTGAAGAAGGGCGGATCGGCGGTGGACGCGGCGATCGCGATGAATGCCTGTCTCGGCTTCCTCGAGCCGACCTCGTCGGGCATCGGCGGCGATTGCTTCGCGATGATCTGGGATCCGAAGGCCAGGAAGGTCGTCGGCCTCGCCGGATCGGGCGGCTCCCCGCACGCGCTGACGCTGGAGATCGCGCGGAGCCGTGCGAAGAATGGCGCCCTCCCCCCGCTCGGCGCGATCGCCGTTTCGGTGCCGGGCGCGCTCGACGGCTGGTGGATGATGCACCAGCGCTACGGCAAGCTCAAATGGGCCGAGCTGTTCGAGCCGGCGATCCATTATGCCGAACAGGGCGTGCCGGTGCCGGAGATCATCGCGCATTACATCCGCGGCAACCTCAAGGTGTTCCTCCGCCCCGGATCCGGCGTCGAGGAGACGGCGAACGCGATCAAGACCTATGGCATGGGCCATGGCGGCCCGCAGACCGGCCAGATCTTCCGCAATCCGGATCTCGCCCGCACCTACCGGATGATCGCGCAAGGCGGCCGCGACGTCTTCTACGGGGGCGAGATCGGGAAGACGATCGAGGCCTATTTCAAGCGGATCGGCGGGTGGATGACCGCCGCCGATCTCGCCCACCATCACGGCGAATGGATCGATCCGCAC
>BACX01000833.1 GCA_000333335.1 Sphingomonas-like bacterium B12
CAGGAACGGCAGCGGCCTTCCTGCTGTGGCGCACGCCACCAACTCGCGATCGTCTCGCGCGCCCGTGACAGCCAGCTGGTCCATGTCATCGTCATGCCCGGCACGATACCGGTCGGACGGGGCGGGCGCGCGATAGAATGTCCGTGTGGCGACCAAGCGGAGCTTGATCAGGCGAGGCCGAGCACGCGGATCAGGCCCCAGCCGATCGCACCCAGCACCAGCAGCGAGAGGATGACGGCGGCGGTCACCCGTCCACCAGCGCGCGCCACGGTGCGGATATCGCAGCCGAGGCCGAGCGCCGCCATCGACACGATGGTCAGCATTGTCGCGACGTGGCCGGCGGGCGCCACCGCCACT
>BACX01000832.1 GCA_000333335.1 Sphingomonas-like bacterium B12
CTTCGGGTACTGTTTTACGAAGGACTGAAAGGCAGAAATCGCCTGGTCATACTGTTTTTTTTCCAGCGCCAGAGAAACAGCGGCGTTGTAGTCGCTGTTCTCATCACCGCCGCTCGGCGTTGCAG
>BACX01000831.1 GCA_000333335.1 Sphingomonas-like bacterium B12
TGCGGGGAGCGCCAGCGCGTGCGCGACGACCTCCTCCCCGTCATCCCTGCCGCTCCTTCCTGAGCCTGTCCCAATAGGCCAGCCGCTCCTGGATTTTCGCCTCGAAACCGCGCGGGGCCGGGGTGTAGAAGGTCTGCGGCGCCATCTCTTCGGGCCAGTAATTGTCGCCGGAGAAGGCATCCTCGGCATCGTGATCGTATTGATAGCCGGTGCCGTAGCCGACCTGCTTCATCAGCTTGGTCGGCGCGTTGAGGATATTCTTGGGCGGCATCAGCGAGCCGGTCTCCTTCGCCGATCGCCGCGCCGCGCCATAGGCCTTGTAGCCGGCGTTCGATTTGGGCGCCGTGGCGACGTAGAGGCAGGCCTGCGCCAACGCCAGCTCGCCCTCGGGCGATCCGAGGAAGTCGTAGCAGTCCTTGGCGGCGATGCACTGGACGAGCGCCTGCGGATCGGCCAGCCCGATATCCTCGATCGCCATCCGCACCAGCCGCCGCGCGAGGAACAAAGGTTGTTCTCCGCCCTCCAGCATCCGCGCGAGATAATAGAGCGCCGCCTGAGGATCGGAGCCGCGCACCGCCTTGTGAAGCGCGGAGATCAAATTGTAGTGGCCTTCGCGATCCTTGTCGTAGACCGCCATGCGGCGGTGTAGCAGGGCCGCGAGCGCCTGCGGATCGAGCGGCGCCTCCACCTCGATTGAGAAGAGTGTCTCGGCCTGGTTGAGCAGGAAGCGGCCATCGCCATCGGCCGAGGCGATCAGCGCGTCGCGCGCATCCGAGGTGATGGGAAGCGGGCGGTCCTCGATCTGCTCGGCGCGGTTGAGCAGTTCGCCCAGCGCGCCCGCGCCGAGGCGGTTGAGGATCAGCACTTGGCTGCGGGAGAGAAGCGCGGCGTTCAGCTCGAAGCTGGGATTCTCCGTCGTCGCGCCGACGAGGATGACGGTGCCGTCCTCCACATACGGCAGGAAGCCGTCCTGCTGCGCGCGGTTGAAGCGGTGGATCTCGTCCACGAACAGCAGGGTGCGCGTGCCGGTGCGGGCATGGTCGCGCGCCTCGGCAAACACCTTCTTCAGCTCCGCTACGCCCGAGAACACCGCCGAGATCGCCACGAAGCGCAGTTCCACGGCGTCCGCGAGCAATCGGGCGGTGGTGGTCTTGCCGGTGCCGGGCGGCCCCCACAGGATCATCGAGGAGAGGCGGCCCGCCGCGACCATCCGCCCGATCGCGCCTTCGGGGCCTGTCAGATGCTCCTGTCCGACCACCTCGGAAAGCGTGCGCGGGCGCAGACGGTCGGCAAGCGGGGCAGATTCCGCCGGGACGGCGGCTTGCTGAACGGTATCGGCAAAGAGATCGGCCATAGGCCCGATATAGGCGCTTTCGACGCGATCAGAACAGCCTAGTCAGCTCGTAGAACAAGGCGCCGACGATCGCGGCGGCCGGGATCGTCACCACCCACGCCACCACGATGCTGGAGGCGACGTTCCAGCGCACCGCCGACATCCGTCGCGACGCGCCGACGCCTACGATCGCGCCGGTAATGGTGTGCGTGGTCGAGATCGGGATGCCGAGCCAGGTGAAGCCGAACAGGGTGATCGCGCCGCCCGTTTCCGCGCAGAAACCCTGTGGCGGGGTGAGGCGCGTGATCTTCGATCCCATCGTGTGGACGATCTTCCACCCGCCCATCAGTGTGCCCAGCCCCATCGCCGCCTGGCAGGCCAGCACGACCCACTTGGGCACGTGGAACTCGCCGCCCAGCATCCCCTGCGAATAGAGCAGCACGGCGATGATCCCCATCGTCTTCTGCGCATCGTTGCCGCCATGGCCCAGCGAATAGAGCGAGGCCGATACGAGCTGGAGTTTGCGGAAGCGGCGATCGACCTGCAGCGGCGTCATGCGGATCGTCGCCCACGCCACCACCAGCACCAGCATCAGCGCGAGGATCAGGCCGAGCGTCGGCGACAGGAAGATCGCCAGTACCGTCTTGATCACGCCATCCCACACGATCGCCGAGAGGCCCGCCTTTGCGGTGCCCGCGCCGATCAGCCCGCCAACGAGCGCGGGCTGAAGAGGACG